>CAMHIS010000008.1 GCA_946185285.1 uncultured Prevotellaceae bacterium | reverse complement strand
GCGACTTCCACACCTGGATGCTCTCGATGGTGGCACAGTGGATGGGAAAGGACCGGCAGCACGGCAACGCCATCGTGCCCCTGCTCATAGGCCCGCAGGGCTCGGGCAAGACAACCTTCTGCAAGCGACTGCTGCCAGGCTACCTGCAGGTCTACTACAACGACCGGCTCTCGATGAAGAACGACGCCGACATCTTCATGGCCATGTCCAGCTACGCACTCATCAACATCGACGAGTTCGACGCCATGTCGAAGTCGCAGCAGCCCATCCTGAAGTATCTCATCTCGAAGCACGACGTGAAGTTCCGCCCGCCATACGGCAAGGCCATCGAGCAGCGCCAGCGCTTCGCCTCGTTCATCGCCACGACCAACAACCGACGGCCGCTCGCCGACCCCACCGGCTCGCGACGCTTCGTCTGCGTCTTTGCCGACGACATCGACAACTCCGGCGACATACGCCACGACCTGCTCTACGCACAGCTCTGCCACGAGCTGAACGAGGGCCGCAGCTACTGGTTCAGCGACGACGACAACCGCCGCATCATGGAGCAGAACGAGGAGTTCCAGCAGGTCCTCGACTACCGCTCGATGGTTGACCTCACCTACCTGTCGCCCAATGAGACGCCCGCCGGCACGAAGCCCGTATCGCTGAGGGAAATCATGCTGCGGCTCGCAGAACGGTTCCCCAACTTCGTCGTCAGGAAGCACACGGAGATGGAGCTTGGCCACTGCCTCAAAGACATGGGCTATACCTACCATAAGCAGAACAAAGGGGCGGCCTACAGAATGGTAGAGCGGACGTAAAACGGCGGTAAAACAACTTGTTTTACCTCAGTCAGGCGGCGGATAACCAGTACGCGGGCGGCACCTTTCGGCGGTAAAACAACTTGTTTTACTTGGTGGTGGCAGGTGGTGCTTTCAAGAAAGCCACCACCTCGGTTAAAGTCCTGTGGCACAAAGAGTTAAAGCAAAAAGTGACACTTTCGCAGAAAATAACAAAAAAAATTATGGCAATACATATCAGACTTATCAGGAACAACATCAAGAGCAGCAGCTCATACGGTAAATACTTCGCCAAGACCGTGAGTCAGGGTGAAGTGACCCTCAAGGATATGATGCGTGAGACGCTGTTGGCACGCGGGTACGACGAAGGGGCGGTGGTGGCAGTCGTCAGCGACCTGGAGCACGCGCTGAAAGTGAAACTCTCCGACGGCTACACCGTCGTGATTCCGGAGATTGGGCGCTTCAGCCTCCGCGTAGAGAGCGAGGGTGTCGACGAACCGAAGCAGTTCAGTCTGCGCCGCCACCTCACCCGCATCGTCTGCGGCTTCCTGCCCGCCGGCCATCGCGTCGGCGGCCGTAACATCCTCTACAACGTCTGCGACGGCGTCACGGCCGTCTGGCAGCGTGGATTCAAGCCTTGAAGAAATGACAGTAGAAGAGCTATACGGACGGTGCATGGAACTGGCTAAGACGGAACCGTCGGCGGCAGCGAACCGGTTCATGCACGAGACGCTGGTGCTGTGCTGCGCCGAGGGGCTGAAGTCGGCGGGGACGGGGTTTGGCAACCTGTTCTCGCAGGTGGACTATCTGTGTAAGCATTGCGGCATGAGCACGGGCGAGCGGATGGCCGTGCAGGAGATGCGGCGCCACTCGAACCACGCTTATACGAGAGTAGAGAGTAAACTCAAAGAGGAGGGAAAGGAGCTGAAGGAAGAGTGGCTGCTTGATGTGCGGGCGCTGGCGCTGTTTGTCTCGGCAGTTTTTAAGACCGGTGTTCCAGGCGAGCTGTTGCGACTACTGCCTCTTCAGCCTGTCAGCAGAGAGGCCCTGCCGGCCGTCAATGCCCGCTATATACGTTGTGTGGTCAGCCGCTTCGACGGGCAGACCATCTGGGCCGACACGGCCGACGGCGGGCACGTCGAGGTGGACTATTCGGAGCATGAGTACCTGCGCAAGATGCTGCGCGAGGGGATGCAGCTGAACCTGCTCGACAGTCACGCGGAGGGAGAGCGTGTGCAGCCCGGCCTGGTGGTGGTAGAGCCCGACTTCCTGCTTGACATCTCGGCGCTGGCCCACTGCTTCCAGGGCAGCTACGGTCACCACCCGCTCTTCTACACCGCCGAACGGCTCAGGCCTCGCGGCAACTCGCAGGCGATGCTCCTGGGTAACTTTGCCGGGGCGGCACTCGACGACATCATCCACGACAGCGAGGCACCGCTGACCGACACGATGAACAGCTTCTTCCGCGAGCAGGCGCTGCAGTTCACCACCTGCGACGACTTCAACCCCCAGCGGTTTGTCGACGATGCCCGCCAGCAGTCGGCAAACATCCGCGAGGCCGTCGAGGCACTCTTCGGCCAGGACTACGACCGCCAGAAGGCGCTGCTCGAGCCGTCGTTCGTCTGCGAACGGCTGGGCCTGCAGGGGCGTGTCGACCTGATGACCAGCGACATGCGACTGCTGGTGGAGCAGAAGTCGGGCAAGAACTACAACCTCGAGCGCAACGCCCAGCCGACGGGCACCGGCCTGCAGAAGGAGGAGCACTACGTGCAGCTGCTGCTCTACTACGGCATACTGCGCTATAACTTCGGGCGCACCGACTCGCAGGTCGACATCCGCCTGCTCTACTCGCGCTACCCCGCTGCCCGCGGACTGCTCTACGTCAATTTCTACCGCGAGCTGTTCCGCGAGGCCATCCGTCTGCGCAACCGGATTGTGGCCACCGAGATGCTCATTGCCCGCGAGGGCTTCGGCCGCATCCTGCCGCTGCTGCGCGCCGACGTCGTCTTCAAGGGTGCCGAGCGCGACGGCTACTTCCACCGCTACATCGAGCCCCAATTGTCAATTCTCAATTCCCAATTCTCAATTCTGACTCCCACCGAGCGTGCCTACTACGAGCGCATGATGACCTTCGTCTACCGCGAACAGCTGCTGGCGAAGGTTGGCCGGCAGGAGGGGCAGGGCGGTGCCGTGAGCGACCTGTGGAACATGCCGCTGGCCGAGAAGCAGGAGACGGGCAACATCATACTGGGCAACGAGGCGAACCCCACGCTGAACTTCCGCCGGGGCGACATGGTCTATCTCTACAACTACGACGGCGACGAGCCCGACGTGCGCAAGGCCATATTATATAAAGGTACGATAGAGCAGATGGGCAGCGACGGCGTGAAGGTTAGGCTCGCCGACGAGCAGCAGGGCATCGACCCGATGAAGCAGGGCCGCTGGGCCATCGAGCACGCCGGCAGCGACATGAACACCACGAGTGCCATCAAGAGTCTGCACCAGTTCATCACGTCGGCCCCCCGCAAGCGGGCACTCCTCTTGGGCCAGCGCGAGCCCGAGGCCGACACATCGCTGCGGCTGTCGCGCCAGTACCATCCGCACTACGACGACGTGCTGCTGCGCGCCAAGCAGGCCCGCGACTACTTCCTGCTGGTCGGACCGCCGGGAACGGGCAAGACGTCGATGGCGCTCCGGTTTATGGTGGAGGAGGCCGAGGGCGACCTGTTGCTGATGAGCTACACGAACCGCGCCGTCGACGAGATCTGCGCCATGCTGGAGGACAGCGGGCAGGACTACCTGCGCATAGGCAACGAGACATCGTGCGACCCGCGCTTCAGGGACCGCCTGCTGGAGAACAGGCTCGGCGAGAAGCCCAAGCTCGACGACATACGCCGGCGCATCGAGGCCACGCCCGTCGTCGTCGGCACCACGTCGATGCTGCAGGCGCGGCCCTGGATTTTCCAGCTGAAGCACTTCGCGCTGTGCATCGTCGACGAGGCCTCGCAGATTCTGGAGCCGGGACTCGTCGGTCTGCTCAGCAGCGACAGCATCGACCGCTTTATACTCGTCGGCGACCACAAGCAGCTGCCCGCCGTCGTGCAGCAGTCGGAGCAGGAGTCAAGGGTCGACGACCCGCTGCTCAACGCCATCGGCATCGGCGACTGCCGCCAGTCGCTCTTCGAGCGCCTGCTGAACTGGGAGCGCCGCTGCGGGCGCACGCTGTTTACCGGCATTCTGCGCAAGCAGGGCCGTATGCACCCCGACATTGCCCGGTTCCCCAACGAGATGTTCTACCACAGCGAGCGGCTGGAGCCGGTGCCCTTGGAGCACCAGCTCGACACGTCGCTGCACTACGACCTGCCCTCGGACGACGCCCTCGACGACCTGCTGAAGCAGCACCGCGTCCTCTTCTTTGACAGCGACTCCCAAAATGCCCACATTGCCCATAATGCCCATAACCCCCATTCCCCCCACACCTTCTCCGACAAGACGAACCCCGCCGAGGCGCGCATCGTGGCCGACCTGCTGCGGCGCATCTGCCGATTCTACGGCGGCCGCTTCGACCCGCTGAAGACGGTGGGCGTCATCGTGCCCTACCGCAACCAGATAGCCATGATCCGCCAGGAGATAGCGCAGTTGGGTCTGCCCCAACTGGAACAGATCTCCATCGACACCGTGGAGCGCTACCAAGGGTCGCAGCGCGACGTCATCATCTACTCGTTCACCGTCAGCCGGCCCTATCAGCTCGACTTCCTCACCAGCAACTGCTTCACTGAGGACGGCCGCACCATCGACCGCAAGCTGAACGTCGCCATCACCCGCGCCCGCTGTCAGCTCCTGATGACGGGCAACGCCCGGCTGCTGCGCCGCAATCCCGTCTTCCGCGCCCTCATTGAGCAATCTTCATAAAAAAGGTAGGACAAAAGCAGTCTTTTTCCCGGAAATGTTGTAACTTTGCACCCCAAATTCCAGAAAGCTGATGTCATTCCTTACCCGCACATATCCATTCAAGAAGAGTCGGTCCTGGCTGAGAGACAGCATCGTCTATGGTGTCTTTGTCTGGGCGATACTCTTTCTCTTACAGCCGTTTGGATTCAGTATGTACCAAGGCAGCAAATGCCTGGTAGCCGCTTTATTCGGACTCGTCACGACCGGCTGCTATGCGCTCTATGCGTGGGCTGTCGTCGAGCCGTTATATGCTCGCGTCAAGCCGTGGCGCATCTGGCATCAGGCGAGTGCCGTACTCGGCCTGATACTCTTTATCGCCATCGGCAACTTCCTCCTGTTCTCATTCGTCTTCAGCTATCCCGTCACGCTCCAGCTGTTTCTCATTTTCCTGTACTGGACCTTGATCATCGGGGTTATCATCACCGCACTGACCGTCGGCTTCGAGTATAACCTGAGCCTGAGAGAGAGGATGGAGGCCCTGCTGAGCAACACGACGGAGGAGCAGAAGGACATTACAATCACCATCCACGACAACAACGTCAGGGGGAACGACCTCACTATTCCCATCAACAGCCTGCTTTACGTCGAGGCGCAGAAGAACAACGTTTCTGTATGCCATACGAAAGACGGGAAGCCGACAGCCACGGAAGTTCATACCACGCTGACGGCCGTCATTGACGAGCTGAAGGACTACGAGAACATCTTCCAGTGCCACCGCTCGTTCGTCGTCAACGTGAACAACATCACCTCGGCCAAGGGCAACTCCAACGGCTATCAACTGACGCTCGGAACATGCCCTGCCAGCATCCCCGTCTCCCGCTCTTACGTGCCTCGGCTAAAGTCGTTTATCGCTTAGTCATTCGTCCTCAGTCTTAGTCATTCGCCGCCGGGCATAGCTTTCCGTCAGCGGTTTTAGCTGTCTGTCACGGATATTTGGAGGGGTAAGAATCTTGCCGTATCTTTGCGGCATGAAACATCGGATTACGCACATCGTTCTACTGCTGACGGCTGCCTGCAACCTGGCTGCGCAGACCCTCGTCTCGGGCATTGTCAGCGACGGCAAGGAACCGCTCGCCGGAGCCAACGTATTTATAATAGGTACCATCGACGGATGCCTGACCGACTCGCTCGGGCGGTTCTCGTTCGCCACGTCGGTAGCGGGGGAAGTCACCCTCAAGGCCACCTTCATCGGCTACGAGGACTATACGCTGACTGCCGACGCAGGCCAGCTCGCCGACCTCACCATCCGGATGACTGAGCGGAGCGCTACCATCAGCGAGGTGGTGGTGACGGCCAGCACCTTCAGCTTCGGCAAGGGCGACAGCTTCAAGACGATGGACGCGCTCGACGTAGTGATGGCTGGCAATTCGTGCGGCGACATCGTGGCAGCACTGCAGACGCTGCCCGGCACGCAGAAGGTGGGCGAGGACGGCAAGCTGTATGTCCGCGGCGGTGCCCACGATGAGTGCCAGACGTTCGTCAACGGTATGCACGTGCTTGTGCCCTACAGCACCAACACTGAGAACACCGCCGTCCGCGGACGCTTCTCGCCGTTCCTGTTCAAAGGCATCAACTTCTCGCTGGGCGGCTATGGCGGCGAATACGGACAGGCGCTTTCGGCTGTGCTGCCGATGGAAACGACCGATGCGGCCACAAGCGACAAGTTTGGCGTGAGTGCCTCGCTGGTCGACTGGAATATCGGCGGCACCAAGGCTTGTCAGAGCAGCAGCCTGTCGTTCAATGCCGCCCTGACCAGCACGGGCCTCTACGACCGGCTGTTCTCTCAGCGCTACGACTTCACCCGCCCTTATCGCAAGCTGTCGGGCGAGGCGCAATACAAGAAGGAGTTCCTGACGGCCGGCGTGCTGAAATCATACGTCGGCTACGACCTGACGTCGGTAGGACTGCATACCGGCAACCGCAGCCTCTCGCTGAAGGAGCACAACATCTATGCTAACGTCACTCACAGGACGCCGATAGGCCGCGGCTGTTCGCTCTTTGCCGGCGTCGCCAACTCCACTGTGTTCAACGATATTGACAATGCGCGGACCGCAGGCGACCACTACCACAACTTCCGCAACGAAGTCCACTTGAAGGCCGAAGTGCGCAAGGTCTGCTCTGACGTACTGAAACTGTCGGCTGGCGCTGAGGACTATCTCCGCAACAGCTCATTGAGCTACGATGCCTACCGCTATCAGCTCGACTACAACATCCTCGCTGCCCACGCCGATGTCCAATGGCGCGTCGTCCCCCGCCTGTTTCTCAACATGTCGGCAAGAGCTGAACTGATGGAATCAAGCTGGCTCCTGATGCCGCGGGCTACGCTGAGCTATATCCCCAACCAGCGGCTGCAATTCTCGTTGGTGGCAGGCCGCTATAGCCAGACGGCTGAGGACGACTATCTGGCAATGAGCCATCTGGCGCTGAGCCAGTCTACCGCCGACCACGCCATCTTTTCCATGCAGTATCGGTCGCAGTCCACCCTTCTGCGCATCGAGCCTTATTGGAAGAAATACCGCCACCTGCCGCTGTTGGTGGAGGGCGTTTACCAGTCTTCTGGCTACGGCACGAGCCGGGGCGTTGACGTCTTTCTGGAAGACCATTCGCTCAGCAAGCGTCTGGCGACCACCCTCTCTTACTCGTTCAATGACTCCGAACGGCTCTGCCTCGACTATCCCGAACTGCGCACACCCGACTACGTCTCGCGCCACAATTTGCGCCTGACAGCCAAATACGCCATCGGCAAAGTCATCGTCGGCCTGTCGGAATCATACGCCAGCGGACGGCATTTCCCCGCCGGCACCACGCCACATTACAACAGCGTGGACGTGAATCTAACCTACCTGCTGAGCCCAAAGATCATCGTCTATACCTCGCTGAACAACGTTTTCGGTCGGACAAACATCTTCCGCTACGACACGAATGGCACCCCCGTCGTGCCCTCACGCGACCGCTTCCTATACATCGGCATATTTGTTTCACTTAAAAATAACAAAGCTTATGACATCTCTAATTTCTAAACAACGCGTGTTAGTTATCGCCCTCTTCGTGATGGCAAGTCTTGGAACCTTTGCCCAGCAGCCTGTGCAGATGCAGGCGCTCATCGGCCAGTCGCTCGCCAAACTGCAGCAGCCGACGCCCGAGGCTTTCGTCAACTGCATTGCGGAAATGAAGCGCATCGAGGCCATGTTCCCCGACAGCATCCAGCCCAAGTATCAGATGGCCTTGCAGAGTCTGAATTTCTCGGTGATGAATCCCCACGCCCCGCAGACCGAGAACCTTCTGAAGGAAGCGGAACAGAGGATCACGACGTTGGAGCAGATGACGTCTGCCGACCCGTCTGACGTCTGCACCCTCCGCGGCTTCCTCTACATGGTGCGCATCGTGCAGAACCCCGCCCAGAACGGCCAGCGCTATTACATCGACGTGATGCAGAACTACGAGAAAGCCCTGAAGCTCAATCCCGACAACCAGCTTGCCCGCCAGCTGCAGCAGAAATTCTTCGAGGGAATGAAGCAGCAGACGGGGGGATAAATGCATTGGGCAGCTCACAAGAGCACATCAACCCGGCGTTTTTTTTCGTGCTGACGTCACCTTTTGCTCTTCCGAACTGTTATAGTAGTGAATCGGTTCAAGAAAACAGAAGTTAAACAATAAAAAACAAGAAGAATTATGGAACAAATCTTTGCTCTGCTTATCCCCCTCGGCTGTGGATGCGTGCTCCCCATCGTTGTCATCTGGCTTGGCATTCGCCAGAAGATGAACGAGACCAACCAGCGAACCCAAATCGTGCTGGCTGCTATTGAGAAGAATCCGGAAATGGACATCGAGGAACTGATGAAGAAGATTTCGCCGAAGAAGAAGCTGCTGAAGGAGAAACTGCTCTCGAATCTGTTGTGGGGAAGCGTTATCGCATTGTTCGGTATCAGTATTTTGGTTTATGCATTATTGATTGACTATAGGGGCGGGATGGACCCTAACGACCTTATTCGTATATACTTTACAGGCGGCATCCTTCTGGCCATTGGCATCGCCTTCCTTGCTCATTATCATATCAGCAAGAAGATGCTCGCCAAGGAGATTGAGGCTGAGGAAAGACGTGTAACCGCACTTCAGGCATAGACTGTGACACGCAACCAGTTCATAGCCCAAGTAGAGCGTGAGCAGGAGGCACTTCGCGGCTTCTTGCTCGCCCTCTGCTGCGGCAACAAGAGCCAGGCCGACGACCTGGCGCAGGACGCGCTGGTGAAGGCCTACCTCTCGTCGGCTGGCTATCAGGACATGGGCCGTTTCCGCTCGTGGCTTTTCAAGATTGCCCACAACACGTTCCTCAACCACAAGGCGAGCAGTCGCACGACAGAGACGCTCGACGAGGCCCGCACACTCATCAGCCCCCATGCCGCCGACGACAGCTTTGAGCACCAGGACCTCTATCTCGCCCTGCGCACCCTGCCGCCCAAGGAGCGCTCTGCCATCACCCTCTACTATCTCAGCGGCTACGACATCAAGGAGGTTGCCGCCATTACCGATGCCTCGGAGGACGCCGTGAAGAAGCAGCTCTCGCGAGGTCGCGACAAACTAAAAGCAAGACTGAAGCTATGAACAAAGACAAAGCACTCGAGGAACTGTTCCTCGCCCAGAAACCACATTTCGACGACAAGGCCGGCTTCATGGCAGCACTCACCCGCCGGCTCGATGCTGTGGAGTACGTCCGCCAGCACCAGGAGGCCACCCTCCGTCGCTATAAGATGGCAATGGTCGCCGCCTTCGTCATTGGCATCGTCAGCGGAGCCGTCACCTTGGCCTTCGTACTCTCCACGCCTGCCGACGTGCCCCTGTTCACCGTCCACGTGCAGTCGAGCATTCTCCTCTGGCTTGCCGACAACTCCCGCACACTCTCCGCCACCATCCTTTCCCTGCTGATGAGTCTCGGCTTGATGAGCATTGCCAGTAACGTGCACGACATCTTGCGTATGCAGGCCAACAGGCACATGTGACAGCGGAGCTTTTGTCACACCATTTCTCCCCCTGAGTCAGGGGGAGTTAGAGGGGGTCTGAACGGCGTACGATTCACTCCCCTTGTTCAGACCTACGGACGTTCCCAATGCGGGGCGCAGAAAAATCGACAGAAAAATTTGGCCGTTCGGCGGGAATATCGTAACTTTGCAGGCAGAGATAAGGAAACATGATGGATAACTGAAAGGTAAATTTCGTAAAGAGGGTATCGAACTGGTTAGTGCCACTAACCAGTTCAAATTCGAGGCTCCTGACGGCAAGCAACGTAAGGCCGACGCCTGTAATTATGGGGACAGACTCTTGATTTTTAGAGGAATCAAAAAACTGTCCTCTCTGTGATTCTAAAATATAATGAACGATTCGCCGTTTCGTGTGTATGCTGTCAAAACAAACTTCAAAAAAAGAACAGTATGAAACGGAAAATGATGACCATGCTGGCAGCCGCCACAATGATGATGACCGCAGCCAACGCACAGGAGACGGAACGTATAGACAGGGAAGAACTTCTGACTCTATACGTTGACGTAGAGAAAACAGACAGTCTTTACAATTTCTGGAACACCTACGTACAGGTTCATCCGAAGGACGAAGTGGCCTGGCGTAACCTCTTCGAGGTGTCGGAGAAAAAGGTTTACCGCAGAATCAATACCACCAAGGACTGGTATGGCGGCGAGCAATTACGTAAGCAGCTGAACGTGGTGGGACGCATGGAGAAGACTATCCCCGGCACTTACACCTTTTATTCTTGTGCATACGAAGGCAGCTATCTGCCAGAAGAGGAAGAGAAACTGGCAAAAAAGAATAATATGACGACGCTGTATATGCACCACGATGCTTATGCCGACTCTGCCATTGCTACGCTGCCCGCCCATGCCTTGGCCGGTGACTATGAGCGCTGGATAATGCACCTCATTCCAAAGTGCGACACCATGCGGATCAACAACCTCTTGAAACGCTTGTACGAGAGCGGTCAGTATCCTGATGAGACATTGCAGTACCATTTCAACGAACTGCAGGGCATGGAGACAGGTGCTGTCTATTGTGGTGCCCACGAGGGCGATATCATTGGCAAGCTCATCCTGCAACGGGTGTTGGGCGTGCATCAGGACAAAATTCTTTATGACGAGAATGCCTCTATGAATCCTGAGTATGTGAAGGATGTGTTTGGGCACATCGGCATTACCTTTGACAAGGAGTGGTACTGGCAGGGATACGATGATCAGATGGAAAAGCAGCGGGCTATCATGCGCTACATCTTCGACCATTCCAAGCGCCCCGTCTATCTGTCGGCCCACAACATGCAGGGGTATGTTTTGGGATATGGCCTGCCTGACGAGTTGAAAGCCCGCTTATACAACGAAGGGCTGACCATACGTTACTCCACCAAGCCCTACGACAATATGGCCGTGAAACGTCGCAACATAGAACAGCGCTACCGCCTGGAGTATCTGCGCATACCATTCCATCCGAAAATGAAGGACACACAGCTCTTCTCGTTTTCTGCCGATGCATACGCCATGAACTATATGCGGCTGCTGCATGACCAGCTTCCCTACTACAAGAAGCACAACCGGGAGCGCTATCAGTGGTTGCACGGCATCTTTACCGACATCATCGATCGGCTGGAGAAAGAGAACTACGATGTGGATGAGTTCAAAGCGTATCTGAAATGAGCATCTTCCGTCTTCATCCCCTACGCCAGCAGACCGACGAGCAGTTGATGGCAAAGGCTGCGAAGGGCAGCGATACAGCTTTCGAGGAGCTGTATCGCCGCTATGCCCGGCGACTGAAAGGCTTCTTCTTCCTGCAGTTAGGTGGCGACGAGGAACTGGCAGCCGATGCTACCCACGACGTGTTCCTCCGTGCCTACGAAGCCCGCAGTCGCTATCAGGAGGGACGCCGGGTTGATACATGGCTCTTCACCATCGCCTACAACATCTGTCGCAACCACTATCGCAGCAATGCCTACGAGGCAGAACTGTTGGCCACCCTCGATGCTGAGCCTGTGGCAGACCAGCAGATAGAAGTGCAGCTCGACCAAGCCGCCCTCGACGAAGCCTTGACGCAGGTGCTCGCCGAACTGCCTGCACCGTTGCACCAGATATTCTCTCTACACTATCAGGAAGAACTGACAATTCCGCAGATAGCCGAGATTGTCGGCGTTCCTGAAGGTACTGTCAAATCGCGTCTCCACAAGACAATGAACATCATCCGCAAAAAACTAAAGAAATATGAGAATCACTAACGAACAGATCATTCAGTCGGCCCGCCGTCAGTGCGAGACCGTCAACAACCGCATGGACGTTGCGCCCTGGAGCCGCCATCAACGTCCTCGTCGTGGTCTTGCCGCCGTTATAGCCATAGCTGCCAGCGTCATCAGTTTTATTGCTGGCTACGGCGTTCGTGCCAATATATCCCAGTCTGACATCCAGCCAATGGCGCAGAACGTCCTTGTGCAGCACGACACAATTGTGCATACTGAGACCGTCCGTGACACCGTATATCAGATGCGCACTGTCACTAAGTACGTAAAGCCCTTGGCTGCTCAGTCATCTCCAGCAATCGACCAAAACGCTATGGATCATCATATCAGTGAGAATGAAGCCGAACAGGCGGCTTGCTCCATGCTATGCGACAACATCCCATACGCCTTGTTGGCCACTCCGTGAAATTACGTAAGCGCGCCCGTACAAGCAACCCCAAGGACACCAAGGAAGAAATAATCCGAATTGCTTGGCAGTTCGGATTTTTCTTGTTATCTTTGCGGCGGCGTAACAGAAGAATCGCGAGAATATGGGAAAATTCATCAATCCGTTTACGGATGTAGGCTTCAAACGCATCTTCGGGCAGGAGTTCTCGAAGCCGGTACTGATAGCATTCCTTAATGGACTGCTCAAGGATGAACGGTGCATAGTAGATGTGAAGTTCCTTGACAAGGAGCAAGTACGTATTACCGATAGCGACCGCTCGCTGATATACGACATCTATTGTGAGACCGACACAGGTGAGCACATCATTGTTGAGATGCAGAACAAGTTTCAGCCTTACTTTAAGCAACGCAGCATCTACTATCTCTCCCGTTCCATTGTGGAGCAGGGTGAAAGGGGGAGCGAATGGAACTACGACATCAAGGCCGTCTATCTGGTGGCTTTCCTGAATTTCAAGCTGACTGACATTTCCAACGAATTCCGCTCGGATGTGGCACTGATGGACATGAAGCGCCTGACGGTGTTTTCGGACAAGGTGCGGCTCATCTACCTACAGCTGCCTTACTTTACAAAAGAGGCAGATGATTGTAAGAACACTTTTGAACGTATAATATATGCACTGAAGCACATGGATATATTGCAACGAATGCCCTGGGCGGCACAGGACGCTGTTTTCAAGCGCCTGTCAGAGATTGCCGAGGTGTCCTCACTCGACAAAGAGGAGCGCCGCCAGTATGATGAAAGCCTCCGTCACTATCGCGACACCCTCGTCGTGATGGAAGGCCAGTTTATGGAAGGTGAGGCTAAAGGTCGCGCAGAGGGTCGCGCAGAGGGTCGCGCAGAGGGTCGCGCAGAGGGTCGCGCAGAGGGTCGCGCAGAGGGCGAACACAAAGGCCGCATGGACATTGCCCGCAATCTGAAAGCAATGGGACTGAGCATTGACGACATTGTAAAGGCGAGTGGTCTCACCGCCGATGAAGTCGCCGCGCTATAACAGTAATTTCAAGCAACCGAACACCCATCCGAGGTACGAATATCCCCCAAGGACGCCAGTTAATCATGGGGATTAATCATGGGGGCAGGCTCTTGATTTATAGAGGAATCAAAAACCTGTCCCCGTGATTCATAATCAGAGTTCCCTCCGTGAACTCGCGAAAGCTAATACAAAAACTTACCGCAATGAAACAACTGCTGATGGTCATTTTGCTGCTGTCGTCGTTGCCCTTGATGGCACAACTCGAGAGGTTCGAGGCCACCATAGTCGATGCAAAGACTCATGAGCCGCTGCCTTTTGCCAGTGTATATGCCGGTCAGAAGTCGTCGACCATATCCAATGCTGTGGGCGTCTTTTCCATCAAGTGCAGTCCGGGCACCGTGCTCCGGATCAGCTACGTGGGCTACAGGACAATTCATGTCAAGGCTTCCGAACTGGGCGGCAGGGTTGCCCTGGAGCCATTGGCGAACCAGCTGAAGGAGGTGATAGTAACACCCATTGATCTGAAGGACTTCATCCGCAAGACTACCAGCGAGACCCGGCGCCAGCTGCGTAAGAACGAGAAACGCAAGTCAAGCTTCTTCTACCGCCAGACCACCTTTGCTGACAGCACCTGCTTCGAACTGATGGAAGCATTCCTCCAGGCTAAGTCGGCCGTATTCCTGCGCGATCTGGTCCTGCTAAAAGGCCGCTTTGCCGGCATACAGCCCGACAGCCTGCACCGCTACTCCTTCTGGACCAACTTCTTCATCGTCTCAGAACTGCCCATGCTGACACGCTATGACTATCATGACAACATTGGCGTAAAGCCCCTGGTGCGCAACTACCGTGACTACTACGATGTGGGCTACGACATCATGGGCGACGGCGACGACCGCATCTTGGCCATACAGTTCGCACCAAAGCCCCGTCTCTGGCAAAGCGTCCTCGCGGTGACGCTCTACGTCAATGCCCGTACCCACCTCCTGCAGAGGATGGAGGGCGAGGTGCGCAACGTCAACGTGGTCCACAAAGAATATGTCGTGGAAGAGGTGGATACGGGGAAGGTCGTCAGACAGATAAAAACCAATCAGTCCTCAACGTTCCACCTCACAGTCAACATGACCGAGGAGCGTGGGTTCCTCGAAGTGCAGTCAGTCTACGTCGACCAGCAGTTCATGCGTTACGGCAAGAGCATCAATACCCGCTCCATTATGTTCAACGTTGACGGCATGGCCAGTGCTGAAGGAGGCCGGAAGATGTGGAACTACGGCGACCTGCACAATTATGTCAGGGAGCAAGGCTACGACCAGCAGTTCTGGCACGACAACGAAATGGTGCGCCGAACGCCAGTCGAACAGCAGGTCATGGAGATGTTCGAGAGTCAGAACCTTTTCGGGGTGTTTGAGTAATCCGCCGCTTCGTCTTACGACAGTCCTTCAATCTCGCCGTCGACGATGGTGATGCGCTCTGCCTGAAGCCCTGCATATTGTTGATGTGGCGGTTCAGGTTCTTCAGTCCCTCCCGCAGTCCCTGCATATACGCCTTGACATTAAAATTGACCACGCTGGTAATGACGGCCATCATTAACAGCACGACCGCCATGATGCGGTAAGTGAGACTCTTAGAAAGCGAACGAAATCTTTTCACACCGCAAATTTAGATAAAATATGCGAACTAACCAAAAATGCGAACCTAATTCTGCTGATATTTGTGAATAATAGCAGTTTCGTGGCAGAAGGTTCGCATTTCTTTTCATATTTTTGCCTTCATGGTATTGACAAGCGACGGTGCCAGCTGGCATAAACCAGTGGGCACCGCCAGAGAAGTGTATTTCAGAAATAATTAAGAGAAGCGTCACTGCCGATTAAAACAGATATTTTCCTCCAAAGATTTGGAGGATTGGGGAAATATGTATACCTATGTACCCGTGAATCTCTAAACGACGAGAATTATGGAAGCAATTATCGAAAGAATGCCAGGACGGGTGACTGTCTGCATGAGTACACGCCGCTGGAACAGGATTCTGAAACTGGAGCAGGCCTACAAACTGGCACGTATCATCAAGCGCAGCATGAAACAGGTGGAGACAGAGCCAAGCATGACTCCCGAGGAAGCTATAGAGCACCTACGCGCACTATGAGAGTCAGAACGTCTGAGGATTTTCGCGTTGCCTATAAGCGGCGTATGGAATAATATTATTCCCTATAACTCACAGCATAATATCCGCCGAGACATCCGCAAGATGTTTCGGCGAGTTGTTAATATCAGTTACCGCCTTGCTCACGCGGGGAAAAATTCTGCTTTTGGTTCTGTACCTCTGCACTTTTATAACAGAATGCGGTTCTTTTGTTATTTTACGGCAGTATATATCACTGTGAGACAATCCTGTTCTTAGCAGCGGTGCTCTCTGGCATAATACCAGTGGGCACCGCCAGAGAAGTGTATTTCAGAAATGATCATGAGAACCGTCACTGCTGATAACTAAAATCTGCGTCATAATCTTCCTGTTTATTGCCTTCGCGCGCAAAGGTACGAAAAATCTTGCGCTCGGTAACATTCACGATGGCATCCACCTCCAGTGTGGTGATGTCTGCCACAATAATTTTCAGTCTCTTGTTCATAGTCCGTCATAATTACAGCATGGGCTGTGCAAACGGGAGCATGTTATTTCGACCGAATCCAATGCCCGCAGCGTTAAAATCGCTGCAAAATTACTAAAAATCAGGCAAAATCTGTTCATAAAGGCTACGGTCTGGCTATTATTTGCAGTTTTTTCACTATCTTTGCCCTCAAATTCTTACTAAACAAATACAAGACGATTATGAACATTCTGATTTTACAGGCTTCTCCGAGAGCCAACGGAAACACCGCTTGGATGGCGGAAGAGTACAAGAACGCTGCCGAGGCAGCAGGTCACAAGGTGACACTGGTCAACGTGTCGCACAAGAAGATTGCAGGCTGTCTGGCTTGCGAGTATTGTCATAATAAAGGCAACGGTGTCTGCATCCAGAAGGACGACATGCAGGAACTCTACCCACTGATGGCCGAGGCTGAGGTGCTGGTACTGGCCGCACCTATCTATTACTTCACTCTCTGCGCACAGATTCAGGCTCCCATCCAGCGTATGTACTGCGTCAATGCCCCAGCAAAGGTGAAGAAGATGGCATTGCTGATGTCATCCTATTCGCCAGGCGTTTACTCTGGTGCAACGGCAGAGTATCACGACATCTGCAACTACTGGAAGGCAGAGGACTCCGGCATCGTGACCGCCAAGATTGACGAGCAGAAGACCGACGAGACCAAGCAGAAGATTCAGGCAATCGTCAACAACCTCTAACCACTTAGCAGAATGAGACCATACACTATCTGCCACATGATGGCTTCGCTCGACGGCAGGATTGACTGCGACATGACCGAACAAATCGATGACACCAACCACTACTACGACGCACTGGAGCAACTTGCCTGCCCCTCCACGCTGGAAGGTCGCAAAACGCTGGAGATGCACTACGCTCTGCCTGGCAATTTTCAAAGCAAGGAGTCGTATAAGGATGCTGGCCAACAGGTTTACAAGGCAGTCGTTTCTGACGGTTATGCCATTGGCGTAGATACCAGTGGCACGCTTCTATGGGGTGACGATACCACAGGACAGTTTGGAAAGCCGTTGCTGATGATTCTCTCAGAGTGGGTCAGTCTGGAATATCTGGAATATCTGAAAAGCAAGAATATCTCCTATATCACTATCGGGCGCGAGACGGAGATTGAAGATACAGAAATGCCCGCAGACTTTAAGGGCTACCGCAGCCCCGCTATCGATCTGAAGGCTGCAATGGAGATTCTTCGGAAGGATTTCAATGTGGAGCGTCTGGCGGTTGTCGGCGGCGGTCATATCAACGGCTCCATGCTCGACCTCGGGCTGATAGACGAGGTAAGTATGATGTATGGCTATGGCATTGACGGACGTGAGGGTATGGCAGCGGCATTCGACGGACGACCTAAGAGCCGCAAGCCCATTCGTCTGAAATTCAAGTCGGTAGAGGAACACGACGGCATCGTCTGGATGAGATACTTGGTTAAGTAGGATATGTAAATAAAGGAAACGCCTCGAATGAATCCTATTGGGAAATTCATCCGAGGTGTTTGTGTGTTCAGCGCATAAAAGAACAGGTCATATTCCACCTGCCTACGGAACTTGATGGACCTCACCTGTCGGCCATGCCAACGACATAAGGACACATCAGCGGATGGTATAAACAGTGGCCGCAAGGACATTGTACGTAACTGGCTGGCATTCAGTGGTCAGTGCAGGAAGTGCAGGATATTTCAGGCTTTATCATCCTCTGTAGCTGTCGACGGATTTGAAAATGGTGGTCAAGGCGGCTGACTCAAACTTACAGGCCGGAAAATTTGGTGGAAACAAGATTATTGCCTAACTTTGCAGCAAAAAGTTGAATGACGAAGAACATGAGTGAGAGCGTCAGGCTGGAAGACCTGACCATCGGTTACCAGAAGAAAGGCAGCGTCAAAACGGTTGCCTCGGGTATCAATGCCGCCATCCGGCAGGGGGAACTGACGTGCCTGATAGGCGCCAACGGCGTGGGCAAGTCGACACTGCTGCGCACGCTGTCGGCCTTTCAGCCGAAACTGAGCGGCAGGGTGGTGACAGCCGACCATGAGATAGACGACTATACACCCAAGGAACTGAGCCGGATTATCGGCGTGGTGCTGACGGAGAAGCCCGACGTGAGGAATATGACGGTACGCGAGCTGGTGAGCCTGGGCCGTTCGCCCTACACCGGCTTCTGGGGCACGAACTCCAAGGAGGACCTGCGCATCGTCGACGAGTCGCTGCAGCTGGTGGGTATCAGCGGTCTGAGCAGCAGGCTGGTCGACACGCTGTCGGACGGTGAGCGGCAGAAGGTGATGATAGCCAAGGCACTGGCCCAGCAGACGCCCGTCATCTATCTGGACGAGCCGACGGCCTTCCTCGACTTCCCGAGCAAGGTGGAGGTGATGCTGTTGCTAAGGCGCATCAGCCGTGAGCAGCAGAAGACCATCTTCCTCTCCACCCACGACCTGGAGCTGGCCCTGCAGATAGCCGACTGCATCTGGCTGATGGACGCAACAAACGGCATCAGTATCGGCACGCCCCACGAATTGGGTGAGGCGGGCGTACTGAAACAATTTGTTGAACGTCAAGGTATTCATTTCGACAGTCATACCCTCACCGTCAAGATTGACAAGACGGTATGACCGCTACACATTACTTCGCTTCAAAGGCGGCGGCCTCGGCAGCGGCGATGATGTCTTCGCGCGACGGCTCCTCGGGCGTTGACTTGATGTCGCTCAGGTCGAACTCGTCGGTTTCTTCGGCGGCGGCCGGTTCGGGGACTTTTTCCCGAACCTCGGAAGTCTCCGGCTTTTCCGTCACCTCCTGACGGATGACAAACTCCTGCTCAGCCTCCGGGTCGGGGACACTCATGGTGGGCATCTCCTCCATCTTCGTGCGCTCCGACTTGGCGGTGAAGATGGCATCGATGAACTGCGGTTCGCGCTTCAGGCGCTTGAGCGTGGCCTCAGAAGCCAGCTGCTGGGCCTCCTTTTTAGAAAAACCCTTGCCCGACTCGCCGGGCACGCCCTCGATATAGACTTGGAACCTGAAGACGGGCGAGCCGGTTTCCTTGTCAACCTCCTGCTTCTTCATCTTATACTCCATCCGCACACGGTTCTTCTGGCTCCACTCCAGGAGTTTCGACTTGAAGTTCACCTCCTTGTAGGCCACCTTGTCGATGTTGATAAGCTGGGCCAGGATGCGCTTCTTCATAAACCGCATGACGCCTTCGTAGCCCTGATCCAGATAGATGGCTCCGACCAGCGCCTCGAAGGCGTTGCCGGCCATGTAGCTGTTGTGCGAGTTGTTCTGTCCGCTGCTGACGATGAGCCGTTTCAGTCCCATTTCCTCGGCAAGCTTTCCCAGCGTGTCGCGGCTGACGAGCTTCGAGCGGGTATTCGTCAGGAAGCCCTCGCGCTTGCCGGGGAAATGGTCGTAGACGATGTGGCCCACGACAGCATCGAGCAGTGCGTCGCCGAGAAACTCCAGGCGTTCGTTGTTCAGCGGCTTGCCCTTCTCGTTGCGGCGGCCGATGCTCTTGTGCATCAGTGCCTGCTTGTAGTAGCTGATATCATGGGGATAGAACCCCATGACCTCGTAGAGAGAAGAAAAAAGCTCCTTCTCCTGGCGGAAAGGGAGCCTTATACGGTCAATAATATCCCTAAGCCTCATACTTCTTGAAGACGACACAGGCGTTGTGGCCGCCGAATCCGAACGTATTTGAGAGTCCGGCGCGGACGGTGCGCTGCTGTGCCTTGTTGAAGGTGAAGTTCAGGTTATAGTCTATCTCGGGATCCTCGTCGCCCTCCTCATGGTTGATGGTGGGCGGCACGATGTCGTTCTTGACGGCCAGCACGGTGACCATAGCCTCAACGGCACCGGCAGCACCGAGCAGGTGGCCCGTCATCGACTTCGTCGACGAGATGTTCAGCTTGAAGGCAGCGTCGCCGAAGACCTCCTTGATGGCCTTGGCCTCGGAGATGTCGCCGACGTGGGTGCTGGTACCGTGAACGTTGATGTAGTCGATGTCCTCGGGCTTCATCTGAGCATCCTCGAGTGCGTTCTGCATCACGAGCTTGGCACCGAGGCCCTCGGGGTGAGAGGCGGTGATGTGGTGAGCGTCGGCACTCATGCCGGCACCGACCATCTCGGCATAAATCTTGGCACCACGGGCCTTGGCGTGCTCCAGCTCCTCGAGGATGAGACAGCCGGCACCCTCGGCCATGACGAATCCGTCGCGCGAGGCGCTGAACGGACGGCTGGCCTTCTCGGGCTCGTCGTTGCGCGTCGACAGGGCGTGCATGGCGTTGAAGCCGCCGACGCCGCAGGCGCAGATGGCAGCCTCGGCACCACCGGCCAGAATGGCGTTGGCCTTGCCTAAGCGGATGAGGTTGAAGGCATCGGCCAGTGCGTTCGACGACGAAGCGCAGGCCGAGGCGGTGATATAGTTGGGGCCGTGGAAGCCGTACATAATCGAAATCTGTCCGGCGGCGATGTCGGCAATCATCTTCGGAATGAAGAAGGGGTTGAACTTCGGGCCGTCAGCCTCGTGCAGACTGTAGTACTTCACCTCGTCCTCGAAGGTCTTGATACCGCCGATGCCCACGCCGTAGACCACGCCGATGCGGTTCTTGTCCTCTGTCTCAAGGTCCATGCCGCAATCCTCGACAGCCTGCTTGGCAGCAATCATGGCCAGCTGTGTGTAGCGGTCCATCTTGCGAGCCTCCTTGCGGTCCAGGTAGTCGTTGACGTTGAGGTTCTTCACCTCGCAGGCGAACTTGGTCTTGAACAGGGTTGTATCGAAAAGTGTAATAGGTGCGGCTCCGCTGACGCCTGCCAGGAGGTTCTTCCACATCTCGTCGGGCGTATTGCCGACGGGGGTCACGGCACCAAGACCTGTTACAACAACTCTTTTTAACTCCATAAACTTTCAGAATGAGAAATGAGAAATGAGAAATGAGAAATGTTGATTACCAGCAAGTGCATAAATCACCGCAAAAGCAATCATCATTTCTCATTTCTCTTTCCTCTATTCCTAATATTGTTTATTTTGAATTCTCCTCGATATAAGCGATAGCGTCACCAACGGTGCCAATCTTCTCTGCCTTATCATCGGGAATAGAAATGCCGAATTCCTTCTCGAACTCCATAATGAGCTCAACAGTGTCCAGTGAGTCAGCACCGAGGTCGTTAGTGAAACTTGCTTCGGGCTTTACCTCTGCCTCGTCAACACCCAGTTTGTCTACAATAATTGCCTTTACTTTGCTTTCAATTTCTGACATAAATTTAAATCTTTAAAATGTTAATAATTATTTGCTATCTTGAAACACTTTTACGGCCTTTCGCCGTTAGCGGGTGCAAAGTAACACAATTTCTGTCAGTTACGCAAATTTTTTCGGGGAAAAGTGACCATTGAATGCACATTTTAGGTGTAATTGTGCAAAAAACACGCCCTTTTTCGTGTATTTTGTACGCTTATTATGCAAATTAAAATGAAAAACTACGCTTTTTGTTGCAGATGTGGAAAACTTTCTGTAGTTTTGCAGGGGAAAACGAAACAATTAGGAAAAAGCATGTTATTTACAGAACAAGCAAACAACATTTTCAATCAGGCCATCAACGACTATCACCTGACAGACAACGTTGACACGCCAATCAAAAATCCCTATCAGCGTGACTCCATTGAGTACTCGCTCTACATGAAGTGCTGGATAGACACCGTGCAGTGGCACTATGAGGACATTATCCGCGACCCGCACATCGACCCTGTTGAAGCTCTGTCGCTGAAGCGGCGCATCGACCGCTCCAATCAGGACCGTACTGACCTCGTGGAGCAGATTGACAGCTACTTCCGCCAGACCTACAGCAATGTGAAGCCACTGCCAGAGGCACGACTAAACACCGAGAGTCCTGCGTGGGCCGTCGACCGCCTGAGCATCCTCGCGCTGAAAATCTACCACATGCAAGAGCAAGTCGACCGCGACGATGCCACCGCCGAGCACCGCCGTCGCTGTCAGGCGAAGCTCGACGTACTGCTGGAACAACAGAAAGACCTGTCGACGGCTATCGACCAGCTGCTCGAGGACATCGCGGCGGGACGCATCTACATGAAGGTCTACCGCCAGATGAAGATGTACAACGACCCATCGACTAACCCCATACTGTATCAGAAGAAGTGAAACGAGAGCATATACTCATCATACGCTTCTCGGCCATGGGCGACGTGGCCATGGCCGTGCCGGTCGTCTACTCGTTGGCCATGCAGTACCCTGACCTGCGCATCACTGTGCTCAGCCGGGCTTTTGCGCGTGCCTTCTTTGAAGACCTGGCACCCAACGTCGACTTCATGGAGGCCGACCTGAAGCATGAGTACCACGGTGTCAGGGGGCTCAATGCTCTCTACCGCCGTCTTACGGCCAAGCAGTTTACCAAGATTGCCGACCTGCACAACGTGCTGCGCTCGGAATATCTGCGTATGCGGTTCAACATGGGCCGCTACCGCGTGGAGCACCTCGACAAGCACCGCCGCGACCGCCGCAGGCTCACCGCCTATAATAATAAGGTGCGCAAACAGCTGAATACTCCTTTCGAGAACTATGCCGACGTACTGGCCAAGTTAGGCTATCCCGTCCACGTAGAGTTCACCTCGCTCTTCCCACCCGAAGGCGGCAACCTGAACATGCTGCCGGCCATCATCGGCCCCAAGAAGAACTTCGAACAGTGGATAGGCATAGCCCCCACCGCCGCCCATCCCGGCAAGACATACCCCACCGAGCGCACACGCCTGGTCATCGACCAGCTCCAGAAGAAATACCCCAATGCCCGCTTCTTCCTCTTCGGGAAAGGCGAGGAGGAGGACCGGCTTTTCACTGCCTGGAGCCAGGAAGTGCCCCGCTGCGTCTATGTCAGCCGCCACTTGGAGAACATGCACCAGGAGCTTATCCTCATGAGCCACCTCGACGTCATGCTCTCCATGGACTCGTCGAACATGCACTTGGCATCGCTTACGGCTACGCCCGTCGTCAGCATCTGGGGAGCCACCCATCCCTATGCCGGTTTCATGGGCTGGAACCAGCCGGCTGAGAATGCCATACAGGCAGACCTCGACTGCCGCCCGTGCAGCATCTACGGCAACAAGTCGTGCCACCGCCGCGACCTGGCCTGCATGAACCTCATCAAACCCGAAACGATAACCGAGAGAATAGTTCAGATTATTAACCAAAAATCAAACAGTCAAAGCTTATGAAAAAGTATGTATGCGACGTATGCGGCTACGTGTACGACCCCGAAGTCGGCGACCCCGACAGCGGCATTGAGGCCGGCACCGCTTTCGAAGACATCCCCGAGGATTGGGTATGCCCCATCTGCGGCGTTGGCAAGGGTGACTTCTCGCCCGAGTAAGACTAAGTCAGGAGCAGTTGCTCGGCAAACTTATAGATGACGATGCCAGCCGTGACGCTGACGTTCATCGAGTGCTTCGTTCCGAGCTGCGGAATCTCCAGGCAACCATCACTGGCGTCTACCACTTCCTGGTGGACGCCTTTTACTTCGTTGCCCAGCACGACGGCATACCGGCGGCCCGCCTCAGCGCGGAAGCGCTGCAGCTTCGTGGAGTGCTCCACCTGCTCCACGCTCAGCACCGTATAGCCCTCTTGGTGCAGCCGCTCCACCGCCTCGACAGCCGTCGGGAAATATTCCCAGCGCACGCTGTCCTCGGCACCGAGTGCCGTCTTGTGAATCTCGGCCATCGGCGGCGTCGACGTTATGCCACACAAATAGACCGCCTCCACGCGGAAGGCATCGCCCGTGCGGAACACGCTGCCCACGTTGTGCATCGACCGCACGTCGTCGAGCACCACCACCAACGGCAGCTTCTCGGCCTCGCGGAACTCCTCGACGCTAAGCCGCTGCATTTCTATCGTTCTTACCTTTCTCATTAGTAATCCTTGTATTCCTGCATCAACAGTTCCTTCAGCTTCATCTGCTGCAGTTCACATAACTGCTTGCAAATATAGGAAAAGAATTTGAAATAGGAAAGGAATTTGAAGTATTTTTTGGTTTCTTTTTTGAAAAGAAGCACACACATTCGGAATACGAAAGAGCCAAACAAATCGATGTTAAAAGAATCCGTCATTCCGTCACTTTTGTCCTATCATATTAGTAATCAATATGTTACGGAGTGACGGATAGAGGTGACGGATGACGGATGGAGGAATATGCGGTGAGGAACTGGCTGATCATCTTTGCCGTCCGCAGTGGCTCACTACCCGCGAACAGACATTCACCGGCCATGAACCCCGTCTTCCAGTCATCACTGTCATCCGTCACCCATCACCATTATCCGTCACCGCATATCTTACTGACTATCAGACGTTTTCGCAGCAGTGACGGATGTGATTGATATATTTTCATATCTCTCAGTACGGAAACTATCATTAGATTTTGTCATGTCTTGATAGAGTCGGGCTTCTTCAGTCTGGCGAAGTAGAAAAGACTGTGGATAACTATGTGGATAAGTGTGTGGATAACGAGTGGAAATAAGCGGAGGAGAGAGTGGTGAGTGGATATTCACATAGTTATTTGCAGTTTTTTTATAAGTTTTCCACGATTTTTTGATAGAAAAAGATATAAACTTAGTAATTTTGCACCGAAATTAGAAATTGTGGATAACTATCGTTGATGCAACAATATCAATGAGTTAGTATTAACAATGGGTGTGGAAAAGGAGCTATCACGGGTGAATAAACAAATAAGCAAATAATTTGAGTATAAGTTTTACACTTATCAACGCCCTATCATCCTTATACATTTCTATTTTAAAAAGAAAAAAGAAAAAAAAAATATAATAATGGTTTTGAAAAAGGAGTGGAAAAGACAGGGGTTCATCGACGAACCAACGAGCGAGGGTATTGACCTGAAGTCTGAGATTCGCAGACTGTGTGAAGAGAAGTGTGCCATCATCCTGGCACACTACTATACGGTTAGCGACATCCAGGATGTGGCCGACTTTGTAGGCGATTCTTTAGCGTTGGCGAGGAAAGCCGCTGAGACAGATGCACGGATGATGGTGATGTGCGGTGTTCACTTCATGGCTGAAACGTGCAAGCTGTTGTCGCCTGAGAAGACGGTGCTCTGTCCTGACCTGAATGCGGGCTGCTCGCTGGCCGACTCATGCAAGGCTGAGGACCTGAAGAAGTTCAAGGACGAGCATCCCGGGTATCAGGTCATCAGCTACGTCAACACGACGGCAGCGGTGAAGGCGCTGACGGACGTGGTGGTGACGAGCGGCAATGCGAAGAAGGTTGTGGACCAGTTGCCTAAGGACGGAAAGTACATCTTCGGCCCTGACTATAACCTTGGTAACTATATCAATGAGGTGACGGGTCGTGACATGCTGCTCTGGAACGGCGGCTGTCATGTGCATGAGCGCTTCTCGGCACAGAAGATTGTGGAGCTGAGGGAGCAGTATCCTGAAGCTGTTGTGATGGCTCATTTGGAGTGTAAGGGTCCTGTGCTGGCATTGGCTGATGTGAAGGGGTCGACAGCAACGATGTTGCAGTATTGCCAACAGAGCGACAAGAAGCAGTTCATTGTGGCTACTGAGGCTGGTATTCTGTATGAGATGCAGCGGACGTGTCCTGATAAGGAGTTTATTCCCGTGCCGCCTGAAATATCAGAGAGCGGACTGGAGTGCAGCTGCAATGAGTGTCAGTATATGAAGATGAACACGCTGCTGAAGGTCTATAACACGCTGAAGTACGAGTGGCCGACCGTGGAGGTCGACCCCGAGATAGCCAAGGAGGCCGTGAAGCCTATCGAGCGGATGCTGGAGCTGTCATGACCTGCGCAGTATGGGCTTCTCGATGTAGCGCCATGAGAGCGCTGCCAGCGCGATGGTAATCGCGACGGTGAGTGCCAGTGTGAGCCAGATATTGTAGCGGTGAAGCCCGGCCTGTATCAGTACCTGAATGACGGGGTAGTGATATAGGTACAGTCCGTATGATATGTTGTCGTGATGCTGCAGGAAGTTTAGCGGCCTGCAGTAGTAAGCCACGCTGACAAGCAGTGCCGAGAACAGCAGCGGCTCGACGTAGTTGAGCACGTAGACGTCGGCACAGTGGAGCAACAGCAGCAGGGCTATGCAGAGCGGAACGACGATCCTGATGTGGCGGCAGAACAGGTCGAAGTAAAGTATAATCGCCATGCCGCTAAAGAAGTAGGCCATCGTATTGAAGCTGGCATGGTTGACGGCGCTGTAGAGTGCCACCTCAGGGTGGTGGTCTTCCAGGTAGTCGAACGTGGCGCGGTAGGCGATGTAAGCGGCAAAGACGGCCGTCAGTACCGAGAGCTTGCCGCACCGTCGCATCAGCCATATTATAATAGGTATGAGGGCGTAGAAGATCATCTCGAACTTCATAGACCAGAGTGAGCCGTTGACGGCCTCCTCGTAGTGTCC
This sequence comes from uncultured Prevotellaceae bacterium, assembly GCA_946185285.1. Classification (GTDB taxonomy): domain Bacteria; phylum Bacteroidota; class Bacteroidia; order Bacteroidales; family Bacteroidaceae; genus Prevotella. Next base: position 24,573 of record CAMHIS010000008.1, on the reverse strand, counting down.
GGGAAAAAGTCCCGGTAGCGAAGGCTCCAGAAAGTTAAGCATCGTGAGGTTTGCGGCCAGGTAGTGCCAGGTCTGTGAGTCTGTGATGTAGTCTGCAGGACTTACTGGCGTGAAGCATAGTCCTGCCGCGACGCAGACGAGCACCACGGTGACGTAAGCCGGCATGATGCGGCGCAGGCGCTTGCCGACGTAGGTCGTCAGGTTATCATGGCGCAGGTAGCTGTAGACGACGAGAAAGCCCGTGATGGTGAAGAATGCCTTGACGCGCGTCTGTCCGCTGATGACCCAGAACTGTTCAGTCTCGGTGAGTGTACAGAAGTGTACGAGTATGAGTGAGAAGGCAAAGAGGTAGCGCAGGAAGTCGAAACAGTTGTCGCGCCTGACGCGCTCAATGGTTTCCGGGCTGATAAGCATACGTGAGTTGTTAGCCATCGGTTACTTGATGACGGCTATGCGGCATACGGAGCCGTCGGAACCGTCGCTATTGGACGCCAGCACGTGGTAGACGCCAGAGGCTACGCGGTTGCCGTCGCGGTCGCAGCCGTTCCATGTGTAGGTGCCGCCGTTGCTCTGTCCCTCGTTCACCATTTTTCCGCTTGTCGATACAATCTTTATTTGGGCCTTATAGCTCAGTCCGACGATGGTGATGAGTCCTTTGTAGTCGGGCGTCACGGGGTTGGGATAGGCATAGATGTTGTCGCTGCTCATGCTACTGCTTGAGGCCGTGGCGTCGCTGATGTATGAGCAGAGTCCGTTGTTGGTGGATATGAACACTTCGCCGTTGCTGTCGTTGATGGCCAGGGCGGTGATGTTGTCGGAGAGCAGCGGCGTGTTGGCCGACTGGAAGTGCTGCAGCTGCGTCATGTTGTCCTCGCTGATAAGATAGACACCGTTCGCGTTGGTGCCAAACCATTTGCGGCCACCGCCGTCGATGGCTATGGCGTTAACGTAGACGCCTGAGAGCAGGTAGTCGGCATAGTCGCTGCCGTCGTTGCGTGGCACCTTCACCTGGGTGAACGTCTCGCTGTCGGAGTCGATGTTGGCGGCTTCGAGCATAAACGGGCCGAGGTTGGTGCCTATCCAGATGTTTCCCGACTTGTCCTCGGTCACGCAGGTGACATAGCTGATGTCGTAGCTGGTGCCGTCCTGATTGACAATGTGGCTGTAGACCTTGATGTCGTCTGTGGCGGTGTTATAGCGTATGAGTGCCGGCGTGCGATGATAGTTGTTGACAAACCAGAGATAGCCGCGCGAGTCGAACATCAGGTGCTCCATGCCCTCCATCGAGCGGTCGTCGTTGATTGTCAGCTCCTCATGGTGGAGCGACTGCCACTGTGAGCCTGTAGAGAGCTTTAGCAGCGACGTGCTGGGGCTGATGCTGTTGGTGAGCCAAAGGTTGCCCTGAGTGTCGTACTTCATGCCGGTGACGAGTACATAGTTCTTGTCATCGTTGCCTACGGTCGTTGCGGTCTGCAGCGGACTGTTGTCGTTGCTGTAGGCTTGAACGAATTGTCCGTTGCGGAATTCGTAAAGTCCTGTACGGCCGCCTGCGAAGACGTGGCTGTTGTCGCGTGGGTCAACGTCGACGCAGTAGAGTCTGGCAAACTGGTAACCCGTCTTGTCGCTTAGGTCACTGTCGTAGCATGTCCATTCCTGATTGGCGAGGTTCAGCGTCTGCACGCAGGCGATGTTTGCCGACGAGGGCGCCTTGTCGACGGTGTAGAGCGTGCCGCCCGTCAAGCGCATGAATCCGAAGTAGTTGTACCTCGGCCCACCGGGTTTCAGCGTGCGCACCACGTCGATGTACTGTGCCCAGTCGGCGTTTGTATTGCTGGCGGGCAGCGACGTCGGGTACTCGGGATGCTCGGGGGTGTAGGTGTCGCTGACTTCTGCCCGCTGCATGTTCACCTTGACGATGCCGAAGCGGGCGTAGAGGTAGGCGTAGGGGCCGTCGATGGTGAGGCTGTCGACGGTCTTGTCGTCGGTCATCGACTTGCGGTAGAGGGCTGAGATGTTGCTGACGTTGCCGCTCTGGTCCATCAGGTCGATGTTCGAGTTCTGGTAGACGATGATGAGCCGCTTGGCCTGCTGGTTCCAGCCGATGTGGGTGATGTAGGAGTCGCTCAGTCCCGTGTTCTTGTCGTAGGTGGTGATGCTGTGGTCGGTCAGGTTGTACTGATACAGGTCGTTCGAGGCACGGACAAACAGGCTGTTGCCGGCCTTGACAATCTGCTGCGGTTCATAGTACGACATATAAGTGCGCCAGGTGCCGACCTGCGCTGACAATATGGAGCATTGCAGAATGAGCAATGCGATGATTGCGACTCTTCTCATAACGTTACCTCTTTAACAAATAGTCGGCCAGTTTCTGCGTGGCCCGGGCGCGGTGGCTGATGTGGTTCTTCACTTCAGTGCCCAGTTCGGCGAAAGTCTGGTCGTAACCGTCGGGCTGGAAGATGGGGTCGTAGCCGAAGCCTTCCCCTCCCCTGCGCTCGCGGATGATCTGGCCGTTGACGATGCCCTCAAACTCGTGCAGCTCGCCCTGTTGTATTAACGCGATAACGGTGCGGAATCTTGCGTTGCGATTGTTATTTTCTCCTAATTCGCTGAGAAGGCGGGTCATATTGGCTTCGGAGTCGTGGTCGATAGGCTGCGACAACGTCGCAGCACAGCCAACAGCGGCATAGCGGGCACTGTAGACGCCGGGGGCGCCGCCAAGAGCGTCGACCTCGAGGCCGGTGTCGTCGGCGAAGCAGTCGATGTGGTAGTGGTCGAAGACGTACTGGGCCTTTTGAAGGGCATTGGCCTCTAACGTCGTTCCCGTCTCGGGGATGTCCTCGTGGCAGCCGATATCATTGAGCGACAATACCTCGATGCTGTCGCCCAGAATCTGGCGCACCTCACTCAGCTTGTGCTGGTTGTTTGTTGCGAATACTATCTTCATGATGTTTTTTGATTTTAACTTTCATTTCGTCGAAGCCCTCGCCATAGACGCCGATGACGGCACTCTGCGAGACGAAGGCGTTGGGGTCGATCATCTTGATGAGGCGGAAGATGTAGGTCGACTCACTCTTGCGGGCCAGCAGACAGATGACCTTGCGCTTCTGACCGGTGTACCAGCCGTGGCCGTCGAGGATGGTGACGCCGTGGTCGGTCTTCGTGCCGAGGGCGTTGGCTATCTCCTGCCACTTCTTCGAGAAGATAAAGAACTGCACCGACTGGCGGCGGCGGTTCATGACGTAGTCGAGCATGAAGTTCTCGATGACCATCGTACAGAAGCCGAACACAATCTTGTGGATGCGTTCGAGCACGTCGCCAAACTGAGGTATGAACAGACAGGAGCCGATGATGATGAGGTCGACGAACGTCAACACCGTGCCGAGCGACACGTTGCGGAACTTGTTGACCGAGGCGGCAATGATGTCGGTGCCGCCCGTAGAGCCGTTGTTCAGGAAGACGATGGCCAAGGCCGTGCCCGTCATCATACAGCCGATGACCAGCGACATGAAGTCCTGACCCTCGCCAAGAATCTTCACGAAGTTGCCCGACGGGTCCTTGGGGATGATTTCCTGTGCCAAGCCCAGGAGGAACGTCAGCATGAGGATGGCGTAGATGGTCTTGGTCAGGAACTTCCAGCCAAGAATCTTCAGGCCCACGATGAGCAGCAGACCATTGATAAGGAAATAGGTATAGCTGATGGGGAAGTGGGTGGCATAGTAGACGATGGCACCGATACCGGACACGCCGCCCGTCACTATCTCGTAGGGCATCAGGAAGAACGTGAAGCCGAACGTGTACAACAGGAGGCCGAGGGTTATGCCGACATAATCCCCGACCTCTTTGAGTATCAACTTGTGATTGATTGTCATTTACTACTTCTTCAGCACGATGTTCACCATACGCTTAGGGACGATGATAACCTTTGCAACCTGGAAGCCCTCGAGATACTTCTTGGCACGCTCGTCAGCGAGCACGGCCTCCTCGATGGTCTTGTTGTCGGCATCGGCGGGGAACTCCATCTCCAGGCGGGTCTTGCCGTTGAAGGCCACACCCAGCTTGACGGTGTTCTCCACCAGGTACTGCTCGTCCCACTTCGGCCACTGGGCGTCGCAGACGCTGCCCTCGCCGCCGTACATCTCCCAAAGTTCTTCAGCGATATGCGGGGCAAACGGGGCAATGAGCACGATGAGCGTCTTCAGCACCTCACGGTTCGTACACTTCTGCTGCGACAGCTCATTCACGCAGATCATAAAGGCCGAGATGGAGGTGTTGTAGCTGAAGGTCTCAATGTCCTGCGTCACCTTCTTAATCAGCTTGTGCACCGACTTCAGGTTCTCGGGGGTTGCTGTCTCGTTTGTTGCGATATTATCGCAACATACAGAACTGACGAGGTTCCAGAACTTGCGGAGGAAGCGGTGACAACCGTCGATGCCGTTAGTGTCCCAAGGCTTCGACTGCTCCACGGGCCCGAGGAACATCTCATAGAGGCGCAGCGTGTCGGCACCGTACTTCTCGACAATCATGTCGGGGTTGACGACGTTGAACATCGACTTCGACATCTTCTCGATGGCCCAGCCGCACTTGTACTGGCCGTTCTCGAGTATGAACTCAGCGTTCTCGTACTCAGGGCGCCAGGCACGGAAAGCCTCGATGTCGAGCACGTCGGCCGAAACGATGTTCACGTCGACGTGGATGGGCGTCGTCTGGTACTGGTCTTTCAGCCCGAAGCTGACGAACTTGCCCTTGTCCGGGCCCTCGTTCTCGACGCGGTAGACGAAGTTGGAGCGACCCTGGATCATACCTTGGTTGACCAGCTTCTTGAACGGCTCGTCCTCGCAGCTATAACCGCTGTCGTAGAGGAACTTGTTCCAGAAGCGCGAGTAGATAAGGTGGCCCGTGGCGTGCTCCGTACCTCCGACATAGAGGTCGACATTGCGCCAGTATTCGTCGATATCCTTGTCGACAAGGGCTTTCTCGTTCTTCGGGTCCATATAGCGCAGGTAGTAGGCGCTGGAACCGGCAAAGCCGGGCATCGTGTTCAGTTCCAGGGGGAAGACGGTCTTGTTGTCAATCTCGTCCTTCGATACCACTTTATTGGTCTTCGTGTCCCAGGCCCACATCTTGGCGCGGCCCAATGGCGGCTCGCCCGTCTCCGTGGGCTTGTACTCGTCAATCTCGGGTAGCTCCAGTGGCAGACACTCCTTCGGAATCATGTAGGGCATGTTGTCCTTGTAGTAAACGGGGAACGGCTCGCCCCAGTAGCGCTGGCGCGAGAAGATGGCGTCGCGGAGGCGGTAGTTCACCTTCACGCGGCCTAAGCCCTGCTCAGTGACGAACTTCTTTGTGGCGGCAATGGCCTCCTTAACGGTCAGGCCGTTCAGTGAGAACTTCGAGCTGGCCGAGTTGCACATAATACCCTCCTTGGCATCGTAGCTCTCCTCAGAGACGTCGGCGCCCTCAATCAGCGGGATAATCGGCAGGTTGAAGTGTTTGGCGAAGGCATAGTCGCGGCTATCGTGGGCAGGCACCGCCATGATGGCACCCGTACCGTAACCGGCCAGCACGTATTCGGCAATCCAGATGGGAATCTTCTCGTCGGTAAACGGGTTGATGGCGTAAGAGCCGGAGAAGACGCCCGTCACCTTGTGGTCCATCTGGCGGTCGCGCTCGGTGCGCTTCTTCACGTAGTCGAGGTATTTTTCCACTTCTTCCTTCTGCTCCGGCGTGGTCAGTTGAGCCACCAGCTCCGACTCAGGAGCCAGCACCATGAACGTCACGCCGAACATCGTGTCGGCGCGAGTGGTGAAGATGGTGAAGTGCTTGTCGCTGTCGGCTACCTTGAACTCTACCTCCGTACCCTCCGAGCGCCCAATCCAGTTGCGCTGGGTCTCCTTCAGCGAGTCGGTCCAATCGATCTCCTCAAGGCCGTCGAGCAGACGCTGGGCGTAGGCGCTCACTCTGAGGCACCACTGGCGCATCTTCTTCTGCACAACGGGATAGCCGCCGCGAACGCTGACGCCGTCGACCACTTCGTCGTTGGCCAGCACCGTGCCCAGCTTCGGGCACCAGTTCACCATTGTGTCGGCCAGGTAGGCTATGCGGTAGTTCATCAGCACCTCCTGCTTCTTCTTCTCAGAGAAGCCAGCCCAGTCGGAGGCCGTGAAGTGCAGCTCCTCCGTACCCAGGGCGTTGCAGTCCTTGGTGCCCATCAGTTCGAAGTGCTCAATGAGCTTGATGGTCGGCTGGGCCTTGTGCGAGGCCGTTGAGTAGTAACTCTTGAACATGCGCTGGAAGGCCCACTGCGTCCACTTGTAGTAGATGGGGTCGCAGGTTCTGACCTCGCGCTCCCAGTCGAACGAGAAGCCTATCTTGTCAAGCTGCGAACGGTAGCGGTCGATGTTCTCAAACGTTGTCTTCTCCGGGTGCTGGCCGGTCTGTATGGCATACTGTTCGGCGGGCAGTCCGTAGGCGTCGTAGCCCATGGGGTTGAGCACGTTGAAGCCCTGCTGCCGCTTGTAGCGGGCGTAGATATCCGAGGCGATGTAGCCGAGCGGATGACCCACGTGCAGACCGGCTCCACTGGGGTAGGGGAACATGTTCAGCACGTAGAACTTCTTCTTCGTCTTGTCTTCCACTACGCGGTAGGTCTTCTGGTCAACCCACCGCTTCTGCCATTTCTTTTCAATCTCTCTGAAATTGTAATCCATTGTCGTATTTTGATTCTAATAGTTTCCGTACATTAGTATTTGGGCTGCAAAGATACGAATAAGTGAGAAGAATGCAAAATAAAACACCATTTATTTTCACTTTTGACTGCGTTCGTAGATGCGGACATAGTCTATTTCGTAGCGCATGGGGAAGGCAGCGTCGTCGATTTCGCCGCCATTATCGCCGCCAACACTCCAATCCATCCTCGTTTCATAATTCGTTTAGTTAAAATGTATTCGGAGGCAAAATTACATAATAAAGTCGATAGTTCCAAATCTTTTTGCGGCTTAAAGCCCAGAAGTTATACCCCTTTTCCATACCCTTTCCTTCAGTTTTCCATAGGCTGAAGCGTTCTGTTTTCGGCAAATCGCTGATTTTTAGCTGTTTACTGTTTTGGCGCGTTCGCATCTTTTCCATAGGCTGGAGATACACCATTGGGAAAAAAGTTGTATCTTTGCAACCGAGAAATAACGAAAAAACAACGACATGCTAACGAGAACATTTTACATATTCATGATCACCGTTCTGCTGACTGCCTGTGGTCGGCAGCAGACAGATACGCCGACGGCAGCAGGTTGTCTGGAGGAGGCTGAGGTAGCCTTGGCCAACGACAGCATCCGGCAGGGTGAGACGCTGCTGCGGAAAGCCATCCAGTTGTCGGAAGCGTCAGAGGATTGGCACACCAATTATATCGCGCATCAGCGGCTGGCCGAAGCCTTGTCGCAGGGCAACCCTGAGGAGGCTTTGCGGTTGATGAAGCAAGCCCTGACTGTCTATGAACAGCATCCCGACGACGAGCGTAATCATGTCATGCTGCTCGACTACGCAGGCACTTATGCCGCTCAAGTGGCTTTCACCAAAGAAGGACCCTACGACGAAGCGCTCGATTTCACTAATCGCGCATACGATATAGCAAGGAATAGCCAGATGACTGACCTCGTGTGCCAGACGCTGACCAGCCTTGCCAACATCAGCTGGGCAAAGGAGAACTATCGTCAGGCGGTTGACTACGCCCGGCAGGCAGAAGCTGTGGCAACAGCCGACCTAAGACCTGGCACGCTACAAGTTTTGGCCCGCAGTTACCTCAGCCTCAACATGCTCGATTCGGCAGAGACCGTCTACCGGCAGATTGAGCCGGGCGACGATGTCCACATGGCTTATATCGTGCAGAGCAACCTCGCCAAGATTGCGCTCCGACGGATAGGGGCCACACAGGTGGAGGATAGCGTGGCCGAGGCTTTTGCCCAAGTGGAGGACTTCTACTACAAGGCGCTCGAACAGAAAGATGAGTATTACCAGGAGACGTTGCGCCAGGAGATGGAGAACCAGCAACTGGAATATCGTTCACAGACGTACAGGCGTACACTCCTGATAACAATCGTTGCATCGCTCATAGTCATATTGGCGATTGTGCTGTTGATTCGTAATAGAATGCACATTCAGGAACAAGAGAAGCGCCAGCTACAGCAGGAGGCCGAGCACCAGAAGAAGCTGCTGCACCAGAGTAACGAGGTGGTGGCATTCCTGCAGAACTTCATCCTCGAACGGACGGAGGTAATCAAGAAGCTGAACCAGAGCGGCGATTCGCTCATCACGCTCAGTCTGCACGAGTGGAGCGAGATAGAACGCACGCTCAACGCCATCGACAACAACCGCTTCGCCAACCTCCGTGAGCAGTACCCCGACATGACCGAAGACGACGTCCGCCTGTGTATCCTCACCCGACTGGGCCTCAGCAACCGCACCATCGGCAACATCTACTGCATCACCGTCTCAGCCGTCCAGCATCGCAAGCTCAAGCTGAAGAAGGATGTGTTCGGAGAAACCAATCCTGATGTCACGCTGGAACAGGTACTCAAGAGTTAATAAATGGAACGAATAGAATAAATAACAAATACAATGAAAACAATGAAGAAACTATTATCCTTATTCATTTTGATGCTAACGCCAATGTTGGCAAGTGCCCAGACAGTATCGGATGTGCAGAACAGCGGTTGTCTGAGTGAGACACGAGGGGAAGAGCCTCAGAGGGAGCCGACGATTGTCTTGACAAAAGAGGGCAGCGTATTGTCCGTACAACTGCTTAACTACGAAGGAAACTGCTGCACGGACTACTTTAATGCGACATATAGTATAAGCGGCGGTAGCGATGGCGGATTATGTTCGGTTTCTATCAATGTGGCTCCTGTTGCTGAGTTGGATTGTGACTGCATGTGTCCGTTCAACGTGTCGTTCACAATACGCGACTTGGAGCCAAACAGATTCTATTTGGACTGCTGGTGGTATAAAGGAACAGTGAATCTGAAGGAAGGTAAGCCCTTGGTGTTGGATGGACAAGAAAGGGAGTATTATTACTATTATAAGGGAAAAAAGAATCCTTTAACCCTTAACGAGGACAAGGTCGTTGTCAACATTCCTAAAGAGCATGATGGCATAAGCAAAAGAATTCGAGCAAATGTCCCGGTTCTAAGTACGATTAAAGACGAGGTCTTCGACAGCTTTATTATTCCTCGGTCTGATTTCGAGAAGTTAACCTCACAGAGCTTTTGGGAGGAAGACGCAAAGTCTGTGGTTCTGACTTCAAGTTATTTGACGGAGGACAATGATGAGGTTTTTGAGACTCCATACCTGAATGTAAAGCTTAAGAAGGAAGAGGATGCAAGCTTGCTCGCTTCCTATGCAGAGAAGTATAGACTCAAAATTGTTGGGAATGATAGTTTTATGCCATTGTGGTATATTTTGCATGTTACTCCCGAGAGTGAGAAAAGCCCATTGAAATGTGCGAATTTAATATTTGAAAGTGGAGAATTTGCATCGGCAGTACCAGACCTTTCCTCTGATGATGATTTCGAGATAGGTGTTGCCTACCGCCCGTTCGTCGAAGAAGGTAAGACTTGGATTGTAAGAGTCTATTCTGATAATTTGTCGCACGATCAATGGACGGAATATTTATATATAGATGGCGATACCATCATAAATGGACAGACAGCCAAAAGAATGTTGTGTGACAGAGTGGACTCAAAATATGACATAACAGGAGAATATGTTGGTGCTTGGTATGAGCAAGATAAGAAAGTGTATTTTGGTCTCAATAAGTTTGATTTACTCTACGACTTCACGCTATCCTCAGGCGACAGCATATGTCTGAGTGATTATACTAAGTATGTTGTGAATAAATCGTATGGAGGCATCTCGGGATTCAAAGGTGCGTATTATGAATTTTTGTATAATGGTGATGTAATGGATCGTTGGTTCGAAGGTGTTGGTAGTGAATCCTGGCCATACATTAATAACTGGTGGGGGCATGTTGGACATACGGGTGCGCTCCTTGCATGTTTCGTAGGCGATGAAATCGTCTATTACAACAGCAAAATAGGAGACTTATACATTTTAGGAGCCCGCAAACAGCGTATTGACTTCACCCATACTATCAAGATAAAGCCAAAGGCTCGGACAATGAGAGAGGCAGAGCCGTCGCTGTATGGTGAATACAGCGAACAGCAGCTTGGTATCAATCTTAATCCGCTTGACGATGCCTACGTGGTGCGCATTACCGACGAGGCGGGCAAGACCGTTTATGAGAAGACCGTCAACGCAGGTAGCATCGTCGGCCTCAACATCGACATCTCTGCCTACGCCAAAGGCCGCTACACCGTGACGGTTGAGAACAGCAACGAGTCGTTCACTGGGCAGTTTGAGACGCAGACGACGGGAATTGAGGAAAATGTAAGAATTGAAGAATTCAAGAATGGAAGTATTTACAACCTCCAAGGTCAGCGCATCAATTCTTTGCGGAAGGGACTGAATATCGTTGATGGAAGAAAGATGTTTGTGAAATGAGTTTGACGAAATAACAAAAAAGCAGACAGATATGAAACGTACATTATTATTCTTAGCATTTGTGCTGGCAGCTATTATGACAAAAGCACAAGTGGAACTGAACGACTACATCCCATTTGTAAAGAATGGTAAGGAATGGGTTGTGATTAATACAAATGCCGACTCGAGTAAATCTCTTGATAAATACAGAATGTCGATAGCAGGAGGAAAAGAAGGAATGATACTGGCAGGAAAGGTTTACATGCCGATATTTCGGTCGGAACATCTTGTAGGATATCTGCGTGAGGAGGAGCGTAAAGTATATTTATTCGACTCTAATATGCAAAAGGAGTTCCTGATATTCGACTATTCCTTGAAGGCTGGTGATACCTATGAGACATATTCGTATGATGAGCAGAAGATGGTGACGTACGAGGTGTTATCTGTTGGATATGGTACAACAGGGCATGAGGTTTTTCTCTATGGCTATGATGAAAAGGCAGATACTGTGACCACGAATCGCCGCTATTTACGGGAATGGACTATTTGTCGTACAGATGACCGTTCTTGCCAAAAAACATGGATAGAGGGTGTCGGTTCGCTCGAAGGACCTCTGGCAAACCTCTATGATTCACACCCCGTCTCTTCCAGAAGTTATCTGCTTTATTTGCAGTGTAACCAGGGTGACTTCTATTACATACCATTCTCGTACTATGACGATTTTATTAATTATTATGGCTGTAACCTGCCCAGTACAGTTGTACCAAGGAATCCAGAAGGCGTATGTCAGCTTAATTACGAAATGGAAGGTGACCGACTGCATATCTATGGAACATTGATTACCCCAGGACCAGTCAACTATGCCATTTTCGCTGAGGAACCAACTGATGATCCGTTGGTACACAAGCTGAATTTTAGCACACAACAGGTTATGATGGGTGTAGATCGTGACATAGATCGCGCGCTCTTCATTGAAACCGACTTTTACCTCCCAGGCTTAGATTCCAACCTTAACTATATCGTTGAAGACAGATGGGGGGTGCATCCTGTCATCAACAAGACGCCACAGATGGATTACCGCCCATTCGTCGAAGACGGTAAAGTGTGGAAGGTAGGAAGCACAACAGGAATTTCGGATAGTATTGTGAAGATGGTTGAGTACTATTATTTCGACGGTGACACGATCATCGACGGAAAGACCTTTAAGCAAATGATGTGCCAGCGATATGTCAACCACAATCATCCTGATTATGCTGTAATTGTAAAATACCCTCTTTTAAGAAAAGTTGGAGCATGGTACGAAGAAGACAAGAAAGTGTACTTTTATAACGCGACAAGTAAACAGTTTAGGATGATGTACGACTTCTCCCTCAATGCCAATGACACTTTGCTGATTGATAATTATTATCCCTATGTGATAGGGCCAAAGCAGACAGGAGGTTTAGAAGGCTTTAAAGGTATTTATAGAGATGTTATGTGGTGTACAGATAGAGATCCCTTTTACTGTACCACTTGGCTGGAAGGTGTCGGAGGTATTGATGGTCCGACAATCAATATTTATTATGGGGAAGAAGGTCGTGCGTTGTTCCTGATGTCCTGTACCGTTGGCGATGAAGTCATCTATCTCAACGACGCATACGAGGACGGGGCTACGCCAGAGGCTGCCCGAAAAGACCGCATCGACTTCACGCATACCATCAAGATAAGGCCGAAGTCACGGTCGATGACGGCTGAGGCCATGCCGTCGCTCTATGGCGAATATAGCGACCAGCAGTTGGGCATCAATCTCAATGCGCTCGATGAAGCCTATCAGGTAAGCATCACCGACGAGGCGGGCAAGACCGTCTACGAGAAGACCGTCAACGCAGGCAGTATCGTCGGCCTCAACATCGACATCTCTTCTTACGCGAAAGGCCGTTACACCGTGACGGTTGAGAACAGCATGGAGTCGTTCACGGGCGAAATTGACACACGAACGACGGGAATAGAGGATAATGTAAGAATTGAAAAATTGAAGAGTGAAAGTATCTACAACCTACAAGGCCAGCGCATCAGTACCTTGCAGAAGGGACTGAATATCGTAAACGGGCGCAAGCTGTATGTAAAGTGAATTTAATAAAAACAACAAATAGCAGAAAGATATGAAACGTACATTATTATTTTTGACATGCGTGCTGGCATCAATGATGGTATCGGCTCAAGGAAGCAACGCTGATTATTTCGACTACATCCCCTTTGTAGAGAAAGGCAAAACGTGGCATGTGGTTAATCCGTCCGCCAACCGGAGTTATCATTTTGAGCAGTATATGTTGACGAATGAAGAAGTGGTTGAGAATGGAAAGACTTACGTCAAGATGAACCTGAATGCAGATGGCTCGTTTGTGCTCTATGATGCGGCGCTTTTACGTGAGGAGAACCGCAAAGTATATCTTTTCATCCCTTCTGCTCAAAAGGAAATTCTTGTGTTCGACTATTCGTTGAAGGCAGGCGATACATACGAGGGTTATTCGCTTGATGGGATGGAAAAGGTGTCATATAAAGTTGTGTCAGTTGATGATTATCTGGAAGGGCCTGAGATTGTACGCTATGACAATAACCAAGCAGCAGACAGAAAAGTGGCACAGCACCGCTATTTGCGGAGATGGACGTTGTGCCGTACAGATGACAATTCCATCCAAAAGACGTGGATTGAGGGTGTTGGCTCTCTCAATGGCCCTTTGGGAAATCTCTATGATTTACGCTATGCCTTTCCCGGTTCCCAGAATTATTTGGCTTATGTAGTAGCAAATGATGATGCTAATGTCAATTCTTATCTATCATTCCCGTTCTATGATAAGTCTCATCAAGTTCATGGCTGCAACCTGCCGACAGGTGAAACAGACCATTCGGATCGGTACAATCAATTGACCTATGAATTGGAAGGCGACCGTCTGCATGTTTACGGAAAAGTATTCACCAACTGTGGACCTAACAACTATGCCTGTTTCATCGAGAAGCCAACAGATGATCCATTAGTTCACAAGATAGAATTCGTTATTCAAGAAGTAGGTCCTATCGCGACTTGTATGGCCCTCCACGCTACCAATTTCTATGTTTCTGGCTTCGACCCAGATATGAACTACATCATGGTAGACAATCAAGGCAAAGAGCATCCTGTCATAAATAAGAAGCAACAGGGCCATCAGAACATCACATATTATTATTACTACAAAGGAGATAAGGTTCCTTTAACCCTGAATGAGAACAAGGTCGTTGTCAGCATTCCTAAAGAGTATGATGACGTAAGCAAAAGAATTCGTGCAAATCTCCCGGTTCTAAATACGATTACAGACCAGGTCTTCGACAGCTTTATTATTCCTCGGTCAGATTTCGAGAGGTTGACCTCACAAGACTTCTGGAAAGAAGACGCAAAGTCTGTGGTTCTGACATCAAGTTATTATACGGAGGACAAGACGGAGGTTTTTGAGACTCCATACCTGAATGTAAAACTCAAGAAGGAAGATGATGCTGACTTGCTTGCTTCCTATGCGGAGAAGTATAGACTCAAAATTGTTGGGAATGATAGTTTTATGCCATTGTGGTATATTTTGCATGTTACTCCCGAAAGTGAGAAAAGCCCATTGAAATGTGCGAATGAATTATTTGAAAGTGGAGAATTTGCATCGGTAGTACCAGACCTTTCCTCTGATGATGATTTCGATTTAGGCATTGCCTACCGTCCGTTCATCGAGGATGGTAAGGTATGGAAGGTGGGAACTATTCCGACTGTTTCGGGTAATCCCGTGCAGGTAGTTGACTACTACTACTTTGCTGGTGACACCATCGTTGGCGGAAAGACCTGCAAGCAGATGATGTGCCAGAAGTATGTTAGTCCTGGTTTCTCAGATGCAGCACCTTCCCTGACGAAAGTGGGCGCATGGTACGAAGAGGATAAGAAAGTGTACTTCTACGATGAGAGGAAACAGTCTGTCATGCTGAAGTATGACTTCACCATTTGGGACAATGGAAGTGTGCAGCTTATTGACGATTATCCGCCTTTTATCATAGGACCGAAGCAGACAGGAGGACTGGAAGGCTTTAAAGGTGTCTATAGGGATGTGATGATCAACCAAGATGTCCGCATTACCACCTGGTTGGAAGGGGTAGGAGGTATTGATGGCCCGACCAGAAATGCATATCCTGAGGCTGCAGACCGGATGCCGGAGTTCCTGATGTCCTGCACCGTTGGCGATGAAGTCATCTACCTTAACGACGCATACGAGGACGGGGCTACGCCAGAGGGAGCAAGGAAAGACCGTATCGACTTCACGCATACGATAAAGATACGACCTAAGACGCGGATGATGAAAGAGGCAGAAGCGAAGTCGCTGTATGGTGAGTACAGCAGCCAGCAGTTGGGCATCAATCTCAATGCGCTCGATGAAGCCTATCTAGTAAGCATCACCGACGAGGCGGGCAAAGTCGTCTACGAGAAGACTGTCAACGCAGGCAGCATCGTCGGCCTCAACATCGACATCTCTGCCTACGCCAAAGGCCGTTACACCGTGACGGTTGAGAACAGCAATGAGTCGTTCACGGGCCAGTTTGAAACGCAGACGACGGGGATAAGCCTCACCCCAGCCCTCTCCCGAAGAGAGGGAGCCATTTACAACCTCCAAGGCCAGCGCATCAATTCTTTGCGTAAAGGACTGAATATTGTAGATGGACGAAAGGTTTATGTGAAGTAGCACATAGACAGTACACTTGATCATGATGGAATTAATAACAAATAAGATGAAAACAATGAAGAAACTATTATCCTTATTCATTTTGATGCTAACGCCAATGTTGGCAAGTGCCGTGAATGTATCGGACGCAAATGAGATTGCCTATCGCCCATTCGTCGAAGAAGGTAAGATGTGGGTTATAAAATGCGGCGCTATTTCTCCTTATGGGCTTCTAGAATCATGGGTTGAATATTGTTATTTAGATGGCGACACCATCATCGGCGGGCAAACATGCAAGCAAATGAAGTGTTTAAAGAATGGCAACCCTTCTCCACTGTATATCGGTGCTTGGTACGAGCAAGACAAAAAGGTGTATTTTGCTGGCAATAACATAGAGCGGGACGACATGGGGATGTATTTCGCTGGCGATAGACCGCAGTTTGAACTGCTCTACGACTTTACTCTTTCCTCTGGCGATATTGTAAATCGAGGGGATAACATGTATGTTGTGCAAAAAATGTCTGGAGGTATCACAGGCTTCAAAGGAACATATTATGAACTTAGGCGTAAAGACAATAGGACAGAACGCTGGCTTGAAGGTGTTGGCAGCGAATCATTGCCTTACATCAATTATCCACATTCCATGATTGGAATAGGAGGCACTCTCCTTTCATGTAAAGTAGGCGATGAAGTCATTTATTATAACAACGAAGAGGACGATTCATTCGTTTTGGGAACTCGAAAAGACCGTATCGACTTCACGCATACCATCAAGATAAAGCCGAAGTCGAGAACGGCGAGGGAGGCAGAAGCGCAGTCGCTCTATGGCGAATACAACGGCCAGCAGTTGGGCATCAATCTCAATGCGCTCGATGAAGCCTATCAGGTAAGCATCACCGACGAGGCGGGCAAGACCGTCTACGAGAAGACCGTCAACGCAGGCAATATCGTAGGCCTGAACATCGACATCTCTGCCTACGCCAAAGGCCGCTACACCGTGACGGTTGAGAACAGCAACGAGTCGTTTACGGGCCAGTTTGAAACGCAGACGATGGGAATAGAGGAAAATGTAAGAATTGAAAAATTCAAGAATGGAAGTATCTACAACCTCCAAGGCCAGCGCATCAATTCTTTGCGGAAGGGACTGAATATCGTAAACGGGCGGAAGATATATAAATATTGACAAACCGATGCGCATAACTCTTGCTGGAGTCAGCAACGGGCGAGTGGCCCAGAATACTGAAGTTATGGGCAATTTACTAATCGTCTGACGCTCTGAGGCTTGTAAAATTGCGCCCTCGGAAAAGCCCGGAAAACCGCTTAGAATCGGCAGAAAAAGGCCTGTTTTCCACTCGAAAACAGGCCTTTTTGCCGTCAGTAAGGCGGCACCTTACGCCCCGAAAGACGCCACCTAACTCATAGAAAGGTGCCGGTAAACTCCCGACAGCCTCTGTTTTCTTTACAAAGAAGCCCTTCCCAACCCTATCCTTCTCCCAGATTACTCTTTCGCGATGACGCTTTTTCAGGCAAGTTTTCTTGACAAAAGGGATGTGGAAGCTATAGCGCCCTCCATTTTCTTAGGGATAGGATTGGTTGGAAAAAAGCCTAAAATAGTTTGGAAGTTTGGAGAATAATTACTACCTTTGCATCGTATTAAAAGTATAACACCAAAAGTGTGACACCAAAAGTGAAGTGACAATTATGGCAAAAAAGAAGTCTTACCAGTTGAAGAATCCCTTTATCTATGAGGGTTATGAGAGTCCTGACTATTTTTGTTAGCACTTGTTTCTCCAAGAAACAATAGGGAAAACTGGGCTTATTCAACACACTTTTCATCTCATAAAAGAGCAGAATAAAGATGCGGTTTGCGGTTATGGCTATATCGTTTATGACCGTTTCCTCGACATTTGGCTGAAGAGATTGTTGTTTAGTTGAGACAAAATGAAATAGTCGCAGAACCGCCTGATCCCTTATAAACTGGGAGTTTTGGTTATAAATAGACACGGAGACCTATATGCGGGTCAATCCTTTTCGTTTATCAGAAATAAAAAGCGTACTTTTGCACCATGCAACAATACAGGACTTATATATTCGACCTTGACGGAACGCTGCTTGACACGCTCGACGACCTGGCGGCAGCCGTGAACTATGCTTTGCGAACCTATGGCATGTCGGAACGCTCACGCGACGAGGTGCGGCGCTTTGTTGGTAACGGCGTGAGGATGTTGATGGCTCGCGCCGTTCCTGACGGTGAGCAGAATCCGCTGTTTGAGACAGTCTTTGACACTTTCCGCCAGTACTATCTGAATCATTCGTTAGACACGACGCAGCCCTACGACGGTATTCCAGAGATGCTCGCGGCCTTGAAGCAGCGTGGCTGCAGGCTGGCGGTGGTCAGCAATAAGTTCTGCGCTGCCACCCGTGAGCTCTGCCGTCACTTCTTTCCTGATACCATAGAGGTGGCGGTTGGTGAACATGAGGCCGAGGGCATCCGTAAGAAGCCTGCCCCTGACACCGTCAACGAGGCACTGAGCCTGTTGGGCGTTGACCGTCGCCATGCTGTCTATGTGGGCGACAGTGATGTTGACCTGCAGACAGCCAGAAATGCCGGCCTGCCCTGCATCAGCGTCCTCTGGGGCTTCCGCGACAAGGACTTCCTCCTTGCTCACGGCGCCACCACTTTCATTACCTCTCCGAAAGCGCTTTATTAACCTATCATTTCGAACATCTTCCGATAGGCCTCCACCTTCCTGTCGAAGGCGAGGGGATAGGCACGCGACGACGAGGGCAGCCGGTAGAGCACGATGGGGCTGAAGTCAGGGATGGTGCAGTAGCTGTTTACCTTGGGCGGCTCCGCGATGTGGAGCGAGGCGCAGATGGTTTCCGTAGCCTTCTCGCCCGTGGTGACGATGGCCCGCAGCTGAGGCAGGCGGCCGATGAGCGCCGGAATGTCGGTAGGCTCGACTACTTCCAGAAACTTGTCGGAGGCGTTGTCCTTCAGGCGGCGTATGGCGGTGGAGGTGTCGTAGAAGGCGATGCCCTTCTGTTGGCAGAAGCTGACGATCTCGTCGAGCTTGAAGCACTTGGCCGCGAGGTCAACGAAGTGGTTGCGGTCGGCGAAGAACAGCTGGCCCTCTATGCGCCAGTGGTCGTTGATGAAGTTCGGGTAGAAGAAGTCCATGCACCAGCGCTTGCGCTGTGGCGGGAAGCTGCCGAGGAAGAGCACCCTGGCGCCGTCGGGCAGGAAGGGCCTGAGCGGGTGGTACTCTACCCCACCCTTGCTGCGGTTGATGTTCTCTGTGTTCAGATAGCTTGTCATAGGTTGTGCAAAAGTAAGGAAATAATCTGAAAGGCGAAAGCTTTTCGGGTTGAAATGTTATTTTTCCTAAAGAATTTGGTGGTTTGCCAATAAAGATGTAACTTTGTGGCTTGAAACAATTTCATTACTTAACAAATACTTTTTGAAGATGAAAAACGTACCTGTAATTAAGATTGGTATCGTGGCCGTGAGCCGCGACTGTTTCCCCGAGTCATTGGCCGTCAACCGCCGCAAGGCCGTCATCGCCAAGTATGTAGAGAAGTTCGGCGCTGCCGACATCTACGAGTGTCCCATCTGTATCGTTGAGAGCGAGATTCACGCCCAGCAGGCCCTTGAGGATGTCAAGAAGGCCGGCTGCAACGCCCTCTGCGTCTATCTGGGCAACTTCGGTCCCGAAATCTCAGAGACGATGATTGCCGACTGGTTCCAGGGCCCGACGATGTTCTGCGCCGCCGCCGAGGAGACCCAGAACGACCTCATCGACGGCCGTGGCGACGCCTACTGCGGCATGCTGAACGCCAGCCAGGCCCTGAGCCTGCGCAAGACGCGTGCCTACATTCCCGAGGAGCCCGTCGGCGACGCTGCCGAGTGCGCTGAGATGATTCACGAGTTCGTGCCCATCGCTCGCGCCATCGTCGGTCTGCAGAACCTGAAAATTATCAGCTTCGGTCCCCGTCCCAACAACTTCCTGGCCTGCAACGCTCCTATCCGCGCCCTCTATGACCTCGACGTTGAGATTGAGGAGAACTCTGAGCTCGACCTGCTCGAGGCCTTCCAGAAGCATGCCGGCGACCCGCGCATCGACGACGTGGTGAAGGATATGGCTGCTGAGCTGGGCACCGGCAACAAGATACCGCAGGTGCTGCCCAAGCTGGCCCAGTATGAGCTGACGCTGCTCGACTGGATTGAGGGCCACAAGGGCTCGCGCCAGTTCGTGGCCATGGCCAACAAGTGCTGGCCGGCCTTCCAGACGATGTTCGGCTTCGTGCCCTGCTACGTCAACAGCCGCCTGACGGGCCGTGGCATCCCCGTGGCCTGCGAGGTCGACATCTACGGTGCACTGTCAGAGTATATCGGCACCTGCATCACCCAGGACGCCGTGACGCTGCTCGACATCAACAACTCCGTGCCCCGCGACATGTACGAGGAGAGCATCAAGGGCAAGAAGTTCCTCTGCGACGAGTACACCGACAAGGAAATCTTCATGGGCTTCCACTGCGGCAACACCGCCTCGTCGAAGGTCTGCAGCTGCCAGATGTGCTTCCAGCGCATCATGGCCCGCGCCCTGCCCGTCGAGGTGACCAACGGCACGCTCGAGGGCGACCTCAAGCCCGGCAAGGCCACCGTCTACCGCCTGCAGTCGACGGCCGACACGAAGCTGCGCGCCTACATCGCCCAGGGCGAGATTCTGCCCGTGGCCACCCGCTCGTTCGGCTCCATCGGCACGTTTGGCATCAAGAACATGAGCCGCTTCTACCGCCACGTGCTCATCGAGAAGCACTATCCCCACCACGCCGCCGTCATGTTCGAGCACGCCGGTAAGTACCTGTGGGAGGTGCTCAAGTACATGGGCATTCCCGTCGACGAGATTGACTACAACTTCCCGAAGGGCAACTACTATCCCACCGAGAATCCGTTCTGCTAATAGTCAAAACATCGGCTTGTCCTTGACCCTTGGCGGTCAGGGACAAGCTTATTTATAAACAATGTAAATCCAAATGCTTATGAAAAAACAATTACGCTTATTGCTGGCTGGTCTGTTTGTGATGCTGGCCAGTGGAGTATCGGCCAAGGATATCACGTTCCTTCCGAGTGAGTTTACGGCGGCTACGAGTTCCGACTATTCCTTGACAAAGGATGGTGTGACCATGACTGTGACCTCCAGCACGGTGACCGACTCAGAGTTCCGCATCTTCAAGAGCCAGACCATCACCTTCAAGGCCACTGGCGACAACCTGACCAAGATTGTGTTCACCTGCACCGCTAACGGTACGGCCAAGTACGGTCCCGGCAACTTCGCCGCCACCAATGGCTATACCTTTGAGGCAGACGGAAAAGTGGGAACTTGGACCGGCAATGCCTCCACGCTGACACTGACCGCTGAGGCCGCTCAGGTGCGCGCTACCCAGATTGTGGTGACCGTCGGCGAAGGTGGTGGCGGTGGAGAAACACCCGACCCGCAGCCCGACGACCCCAACAAGGCAGGCTCCGTGAACAACCCCTATACCGTAGCTCAGGCACAGGAGGTGCTGGCAGCACTGGCTCCCAACGTGAAGTCGGACGAAGTGTATGCCAAGGGAAAGATTTCAAAGATCGACGAGGTTGAAACCGTGCAGTACGGCAACGCCACGTTCTACATCTCTGACACGGGCTCTGAGGAAGGCCAGTTAGAGGTCTTCCGCTGCGTGTTCTTAGAGAAGGAAAAGTTCACCGCCACCGACCAGATCAAGGTGGGCGACGAGGTGATTATCTGCGGACAGCTGGTGAACTACCGCAGCTCGAAGGCCGCCGAGACCGACCCCGTGACACCGGAGTTCACGCAGGGCTGCTACATCTACTCGCTGAACGGTAAGACGAAGGCTGAGGGTGGCGAACAGCCCGAGCCGCAGGTGACGAAGATTTCCGTCGCCGAAGCCCTGACAGCCATCAACGCCCTGGCCGACGGTGCGAAGTCTGAGAACAGCTTCATCGTGAAGGGCTACATTGTGGGCACTCCCGAATTCCAGCGCAAGGCCGACGGAACGCTCTACGGCAACGTGAACTGTACGATTGCCGACGAGAAGGGCGGTACAGCCACGCTGACCATCTTCCGCGCCAAGAACAAAGAGAATGCAAACTTCGACGAGGAGACCATCTCGAGTCTGAAGGAAGGCGACCTCGTAGAGTTCCAGGGCCTGCTGCAGAAGTATGTCAAGGACGGCGTGACCACGCCCGAGCTGGTCAGCGGCTACCTTGTCTCCGTCAATGGTTCAGGCGAAGCCCCCGAGCAGCCCGAGACGGCTATTACGGTGGCCGATGCCCTTACCGCCATCAACGCTTTGGCCGATGGTGCCAAGTCAGCCGATGAGTATGTCGTCAAGGGCTATGTGGTGGGTGCTCCTGACTTCCAGCGCAAGGCCGACGGAACGCTCTATGGCAACGTGAACCTGACGATAGCCGACGAGAAGGGCGGCACAGCCACGCTGACCGTCTTCCGCGCCAAGAATTTCGAGAATACAAACTTCGACGAGGAGACTATCTCGAGCCTGAAGGAGGGCGACCTGGTAGAGTTTAAGGGCTTGCTGCAGAAGTATGTCAAGGACGGCGTGACCACGCCCGAACTGGTCAGCGGATACCTCATCAGCGTCAACGGCAAGGATGTCGCCAGTGTCAAGGCTCTCAAGCTCGACCAGAACACCAACGCTCCCGCCTACAACCTCAGCGGCCAGCAGGTTTCCGGCAGCTATCGCGGTCTTGTCATCAAAAACGGCCGTAAGTATATGGTTAAGTAAACAAACTACTGATATAATACGTAAAAGAGCCACTCGCTGGGGTGGCTCTTTTGCGTGTCTTGAGCCTGATTCTGTCCAAGCGAGACTACAAATTGCCCAGAAAAGATGGTGTTGTTGGAAAAAAGTTGTATCTTTGTCCACGCAAACCTAACGAACCGAGTAGAATATATGAACAACGAGCGAAATCCGGAACTGCGCACGGCGTGGGAGTTTGTCGAGAACACGGGGCGTAGTATCTTCCTGACCGGCAAGGCCGGCACGGGCAAGACAACGTTTCTGAAAACCGTCGTCGAGCGGTCGCGCAAGCGACCCATCGTGGTGGCACCTACGGGTGTGGCTGCCATCAATGCTGGTGGTGTCACCATCCACTCGTTCTTCCAGCTTCCCCTTTCGCCTTATGTTCCGGGAGCGAAGACCGAGCAGCGTTTTGACTTCAGCAAGCAGAAGCGGCAGATTATCGCCTCCATCGACCTGCTCATCATCGACGAGATTTCCATGGTGCGCGCCGACCTGCTCGATGCCGTCGACGACGTGCTGCGCCAGTATCGTGACCGCTACAAGCCCTTCGGCGGCGTCCAGCTGCTGATGATTGGTGACCTGGCTCAGCTGACGCCCGTCGTCACGCCGGAAGACGAGCGGCTGCTCAAGCCCTACTACGACACGCCTTACTTCTTCGGCTCGAAGGCGCTCAGCCAGATTGACTATGTCACCATCCAGCTCGAGAAGGTCTACCGTCAGCAGGACGACGAGTTCCTGGCCATCCTCAACGACATCCGGCAGGGCAACCCTTCGGCCGAGACGCTTGCCAAGCTCAACACCCGTGTAGCCTCCCCGCTCACTCAGCAGGTAGGGGCTGACGGCAGGTCATATATCCGCCTGACAACCCACAACCTGATGGCCAACAACTACAACGACACCGAGCTGCAGCGCCTTCCGGGCAAGGTGTTCTGGTACAAGGCCGTAGTTGAAGGCACCTTCCCCGAATACAGCTATCCTACGGCCGAGACATTGGTGCTGAAGGTGGGTGCACAGGTCATGTTCATCAAGAACGACCCCACGGGCAACCACCGCTATTACAACGGGCGCATAGGCCGCGTCACCTACCTTGACCAGAATAAGGTGATGGTGCTCTGCGAGGGCGACGAGAAGGCCATCGACGTTGAGCCGTTGGAGTGGGAGAATGCCCGCTACACGCTGAATCCCGAAACGCGCGAGATTATCACCGACGTACAGGGTACCTTCCGCCAGCTGCCCCTCCGGCTGGCCTGGGCCATCACCATACACAAGAGTCAGGGCCTGACCTTCGACCATGCCATCATCGACGCCAACATGTCGTTCGCCCCTGGTCAGGTGTATGTGGCACTGAGTCGCTGTCGCACGTTAGAGGGGCTGCTGCTGGCCTCGCCGATAGAGTCGCGTGCTGTCATCAACGACGAGCGTGTCGACGGTTACATTGCCCATCAGGAGGAGGCCGCCCGTCAGAGCATAGCCCAGTTGCCTACGCTGCGGCAGGAGTATGAGCGGCAACTGCTGTTACAGCTGTTCGACTTCCGCTCGCTGTTCTATGCCGAAGAGACTATGGTGCGCCTGATGGCCGAATACTTCCTGCGCAGCCATGCCGACCTGATGCAGCTCCACAATCAGGCCTACGCCGGTCTGCGCCAGCAGGTGACCGATGTCGCGGCGAAATGGGCGGAGCGCATCAGCCAGATGCCCATCGACGGTCTGCACGATGAGGCATTTCTCGACCGTGTCAGGCGTAGTGCCGGCTATTTTGCGCAGACCATCGACGAGCTGTTGGTGAAGCCCATACAGCTTTCTGCCGAGGTGAAGTCGAACAACAAGCGGGCGCAGAGCCGGCTGAGCGACATCCTCCCAGCCCTGCGCCAGCAGTGGTATATGCACACCACGCTGCTGTGCCGTATAGCCGACAAGGGCTTCTCGGTTGAGGGCTATCTCAAGTACCGCCAGATGGCCATGCTCGAGGCAGCCGACGACCAGAACCTGCGTCGCGCTCTGAAGCCGCAAAAACCGCCGAAGGAGAAGACTACAGAGGTGACGCTGCGGCTGTTCAATCAGGGAATGACTCCCGAGCAGATAGCCGCCGAGCGAGGCATCAGCCCCAACACCGTGTTCAGTCATCTTGCCGAACTGGTCGGCGAGGGCAAGGTCGATGTTGCCAAAGTCATTACGCCCGAACACCGCGCAGCCATCTTGAGCGTCGTCGCCAAGGTGGGTACCGAGGGCGGCCTCACCCCCATCAAGACCCTCTTGCCGCCCGACGTGCAGTGGGAGGAGATACGCATCGTGCTCGCCTCGTTGCCGTAGCAGAAAAGCGGCAGCAATGTCTCCCAAGACGTTGATTCAGAAAAAACCGTCACATCCGTCACTGCTTCGAAAACGTCTGATAGTCAGAAAGATACGAGGTGACGGATAATGGTGACGGGTGACGGATGTTGCCTTGAAGTGCGACACCAGTAGTAAGCGTATCCGCTTTAGCATCTAACCTTGGCCATAGGTAGCCTTCCAT
>CAMHIS010000007.1 GCA_946185285.1 uncultured Prevotellaceae bacterium | reverse complement strand
TCGACTCTAAGGAGCCGAACTGGGCTAACTTCCACGACTTCCTGCTCGGCGAGGTTCGTTACCTCTCTGTCAAGAAGGCTTATCCCAACGAGGCCGAGGAGCTCTTCGCCGAGGCCCAGAAGATGGCCCAGCTGCGCTACAAGACCTACGTCCGCAAGACGCAGGAGAACTGGGAAGACTAATCCCCTATCCTATAACAAATTCGAGGGACTTCGCTCATGCGAAGTCCCTCGTTTTGTATTCAACTTTCTAATAATCCCAGTAGTCGTCGTTGTCTTCGAATCGGTCGTTCTGTGCTTCGCGGCTAAACATGCTTACCGCTATCTCACTACTGGACCCCAGTTTACGGTTTTCTAGAACCGAGCCCATGAGACTGACGATAACGACATGAGAATCTGGCTTAATATATGTTTTTTTCATTTTCGTATCCTCCTTTCCTTACTTAATCTTGATAAACTTTTTCTTACCGTTCACGATGTAGAGGCCGCTTCGGTTTGGCTTGCTGTCAAGTTGCTGGCCGTTCAGGTTGTAATAGCGCAATGGTTCTGCGGCCTCCTTCGGTTCTGTCGGCAGTAGCGCATCAATTACCGTTGGGTCACTCTCGCCACCTGCATAATTCAGATAGAACAGAACGCTTCTGCTCGCATCGCTCGTTGAAACAGGCAAGTAGGCTTGATTACCGTTACTCGTTACCGTCCTTTGGGTTCCCAGACGGTAGAAAGCCATCTCGTCATTCTCCCTGTCACCGCTAATTACCGCTCCCGTCTCAGGATTTATCTTGACATACTGATATGTGAAGACATAGTTAACAGTGTTTCCTTCACCAACACTCATTTCTCCTGAGGTCAGCTTTGCTCTCAGCAGATTACCCGTTACTGGTGTCTCTTTTTCTGTGTCATGCATGTCAGGTACAAAGAGGTGGAAGCCCGTGTTGGTTCCGAAGATGTCCAAAGGACCTTTGTCCGTGTTGTTGAAAAGAATGCAGGCATTTGCGCTGCCGTCGCGATCAGCCAGTGGCATCCGCTTGTCGCTCACATCGTACAAGGTGGCATACCTGTCCTTTGAGTTAACGGTAGTCACAATGTAGGTCTTAATGTCCTTACCCGTCATATAGGATGTCAGCGAAGCATCAATATCATGGTCACGACTCTCAGTAGCCCAGCCCTTCACGTTGAGGTTCTTATGCTCCTGTTCGGTAGACACGGCAATCTTCCTGATGGTCATGTGGTTGAGCCAAAGCTCGATGTCAACAGGGCTGGAACCGTCGTTCTTGATTGCATAAATCTTGTCGCCATCACTGGCAGTGGCCTTTTCTATCCAAGGATAAGCGTAGGTTCCGTCGGTGGAGAATTTTGAAGAAACTCCAGTAAGCGGAGTTGCCCTGACGTAGACGGCGGCTTTAGCGTCTACCTGCGGAATCACCAGTCGGTACTCGTTGCTGGGGCAGTCGAGTTTCAGACCGTATTCGAGCAGTTGCAGCCCCTCATCGTAGTCCTTCAGCTCGCTCAGCGATAGGCTTTCGTCTCTCTTGAAGCCGATACCGGCAGACTCTTCGAACATCTTGGCGTTTGCATAGAGCTGTCCGCCATTAGCGAACAGGACTCCAGGATCCTGTGCTGGAGCAATCCGCATGGCTGAAACGGAATTCCCTTTCTCTACCCAGCCTTTATATCCGTCAAGCAGATTGTTGTTACTCTCTTCACTGCTGATATGGCTATTGGCGTACCCTCTCAGGTCGGTGAAGTCCCAGGTGTAAGGATATGGTTTCGTCTCGCGATAACCCACGGCCAGGCTTCCCGGTACATAGTCGGTGACGTAGGTGTTACTTGCGTCCTTGGTCTTTACGGCCATCTTGGCACGGAATGAGCCGAAGTCGCCCTTTGACACCTTGGCAGAGACAGTGCAGTAAGGCTCTGCTTCAGTAGTGGTGACGGTATATTTGTTTTTTTCATTATCTGTGCCAAGGACAAGATTCCCGCGTACCTGGTCAATTCCATGGAATGTTGATTTTTCCTGATAGCCGTGATACCTCACATGGCCGCCAATGTACTTAGTTGTCTCAGTATCCTTGTCTGTAAAGGTTACCTCTGCAGGAAGTCCCGTCAACTCGTTCTCGGTCAGGATGTCGGCATTGTCGTTCGCAGCGTTGCGATATATCTCGATGGAGTAGAGTTTCAGAAGTTTGGTTTTGTCAGTTACCTCAATGGCAAAGTCCGTATTGTCGTCAGTACTGGTTTGGTTGACAATGAAATGATACTCGCCGTGGGGTACCGTCACGTCGTCCGTAGCATCTTCGTCATAGGGTATAGATCCACCGATGACGTATTCAGCGTCAGCAGGAATCGGGGTGCCTGTAGCGTCTTTAGCATTGGTCAGCTTAATGGTGGCTGGCTCATTTGCAATGTTGGCATCGCAGTTGCCGTAGCTTCCCATCTTAATAACCACTCGGTCGTTCTGCTTCAGTCTCGGAATAACGAGCTTGCCACCGTTCATCAGGCCGAGATATCGGTCCTGGAAAGAGGACTCTGGGTCGGGGTTCTCATTCCAAATACCCAACTGGTTGGCTCCCACATGGAACACCAGTCCGGCCGTCTCGTGAATCATGTCGGCATTGTCGCCCTCCATGTCGTAGACGCTCTTGAAGATGCGTTCCTCACTCTTCTCCATATTGACGTACATGTTCTGCCAATCAGCCTTCAGACCGTCGGCCTTGTTGACCTCCTTGAAGAGTTTGGACCTATTGTTCCAGGCATCCGGATTGGTTACATATAGATTAACGTCACCATCGTCTGCAGTGCCGTACTTTCCGATGTCCCACCCGTTTTTTCTTTGGCCTGAAGTGAAGTCATAATCACCCTTTCCTGAATAGAAGTCCCAACGCTTCACTTCAATTCCACCATCTGTATTGGCCACGCGGGTTTCCTTGCCTTCTGCAGTGCCCCATTTTGCATTGGCAGCATCGTAGGCGATAGTGAGCACGAAGTTAGCTTCACCATAATCATCACTAAGATGAGCAACAATAGCACCACCGGGATTATAGGCTTCGCCATTGGCGTTAGTACCATTCCTAAATTTGATATCAGAGAAGCCCAAGTACTGACGGTTGTCGCCTTCCGTATACACCTTGACTTTTGCACTTTTCACATTGCCAAGGCACTGAACCTTATTAATCACCTCTGTATTGCGGGTAAATGTGCCTTGAAGGTTATCAGTATTCATGTGAGTATAAGGACCACCTAATATTTCGGCAACCTTTATAATCTTATTGCTTGGATCATTGTCATCGATATCGGTTGTGTTATTCACTACTTTGTAAAGAGGCTCTATGCTAAAGTCAGGAATGAAAGAATAGGATATGAGACGGATAGTATTATGCTCATGGCTGATGTTATTCGGATTCGAGCAAAGATAATAAACATTACCCTTTTGCACCGTTCCTTCATATTCATATATATCACTGCCATTAGAGTCTCGGCTAACTAAGCCATGACTGCCTGTAGTCTTATTCCAGAAAGGCATGTGTTCATTCTTACCTTCACAATAGAATCTTACTTTCAATTGCCCTCTCACTTCAGGAAAGAAATAATAGTATGAACCATATAATGGCACAAGGGATGCTTGGTCATTTATCCACTTGCCCTCGTCATCCTGTTTTATATTGGCTGTGAAAACCGACCAGTCTTTTCCCGCAAACCAATCCTTCAAATGCTCCTCTGTCATGTTGCGATGCGGAAGCATAAACTTGGCACCGTCATCGCCTGGCTTAAAGGTGTTGTTCTCGTCAATAACACATGAAGCAGCAAACTCTCCGTTTCCAAGGTCTCTGACAATGGTCATGTCGCTCATAGCGCCATATCGCATGGTCAGATATGGAATAGCACCATATTTCTCCTCCAATACGCCAGGACCAGTCATTGTGGTTTTATAACCTTTCTTTCCATCTTTTGTTATTGGTTCTGTCGTGTATGTCGCCTTTTTATAGTCGTTATGCTCAATGGTTACTGAACGGATAAGTGTGTTATGAGGAATCTTAATAGTAACATCGCCATTTCCTGACATTGTGTAATAGACTAATCCATTAGCATCTGCTCCTGCAATGACATTTCCAGACGAGACTTTATCAACATTTCCACTTACTAAGGTGGGAAATATAGTATTGTTTGCGTTCACTTCTACGGCATGACGATAGTATTCTATGTTGAATTTGTCGCCAGCCTTCAAATCATGAATGGTAAACTCTGCATCAATGCCCGACATGTTCATCAGCCCTAGCACATTCTCATGCTTACCATTTCGACCAAGATACCATTTATTTATGTCATCAACACTAAAGCGCAATTTGTGGTCAAGCCAAGAATAGAATGATTTTTTCGGGCATTGGCGTTCGTCTCCTTCCTTACCCGTCCAGCCTTTAACAACGTTTATCGACTCAATATAGCTTCCGTTCCAATTGATATGCGTTTCGGAAGCAACTGTACTGTTTACTTGTTCCAACTTTAAATGGCTGACATACAAAGCTGGAGAATACTCCTGCATTATATCATTATTTGAACCATCTCCCATGGCAAATCCTAAATTGATTTTTACCTGTGCGGCACTATTGAGGGTAAACACTATTGTGTGCGTAGTCCATTTAGTTCCCCCATTCATCCATTCCGTGCGAGGATCATAGGTCTTATTTCCATTCACTTCAACATAGAAACGATTCTCGTATGGAGCTTTTGCCGTGGCGCTGTTACCATTCATCACGTCGTAAGTCAGGGCGTATGTCCCAATTGGCAGTTGTTCTTCAGTCGTTTGATGGTAGGAAACGTAACCACTCATCCATCGTGCTTCAAGACCAATACAATATTCTTCTTTTCTTTGACCATTTTCCATCGGGGCATGCTGGTCATCGGCAGTGGCTTCAGAGACCGTACTAATATCAACTACTTTATATTCGCCAATCTTGCCATTGCCTTGATCATGGTATTGTGACGATGCGTCCAAAGTCCAATTACCAATCCATTGAAATGTGTTGTCCTTAATAATACCTGTTTTGTCTTCATGACCGATAAGCGGCGAGTCATAAAATTCATGTTCTCCGAACCAGTGCTTCTCTTTGATCACCGGTTCCCACGCCACTGCGTTCATCGCGAACGCCAACATCAAAACTGTAAAAGTAAATATCCGTTTCATCATTTAACAATTAAGGAGTTGTTTTCTAGTTTGTTATTCTTTGCCTTTGTGCCGCCCGACCAGGAGGCAGGCTGAAATTCGGGCGCAAAGGTAATAATAACATTTAATATTACATTATAAAATTGTCTCTTAAATGAGACAAAAATGAATTTGGTAACGCTTTTGAGACAAAATTACAACTCAACTTTCGCAAGTTCCGCTTGCTTTGTTAATAGAAGGAGATAGAAGGAGATAGATGAAGATAGAAGGAGATAGAAGGAGATAGAAGGAGAAAGATGACAATAGTTTTGCTGTAGTTTCTAACATTTCGGGGCATTTTTTTAAATTTTTATCCCGACAGGCTGATAATCTCAAAAAAAATGTCTATATTTGCAGCAGATTTTTCGTAACACACATAAGCAGACATGAACAGAATGACAATGAGACAAATGAAATCATGGGTGCTCGCCGCCACCCTCGTATGCGGCACAGCCGTCTTCACGACGGGCTGCAGGGAAGCAAAGGCCAATGAAGACAATCCCGTCCAGTCGGTGAAGAGTGAAGAACTGATCCGTACCTCGCAGAGCTGGGACGGCGTGGAGCTGCCCGACTATCTGGAGGGACGCCCCGAGCTGGTTGCCGTGAAGTACGTGTTCCCCGCCGGCCAGAAGCTGGGCTGGCACCACCACCCCGTAATGAACTACGGAGTACTGGTTCAGGGCGAGCTGACGATTATCGGCCAGGACGGCAAGGAGAAGGTTGTGCATGAGGGCGAGGCCGTCGTAGAGATGGTGAACACCATCCACCACGGCGAGAACCGTGGCACCAAGCCCGTCATCCTCTATATGTTCTACCTGTCACAGAAAGACGTTCCCCTGGCCGTACAGCATCCTGAGATACCGCTTGAGTAAAACAGTGCAGTCAATGAACAAGAACGAGCAATTTGTAATCACTATTAACCGTGAGTTAGGAAGCGGCGGTCGCACGGTAGGCCGCCTGTTGGCAGAGAAGTTAGGCGTGCCCTACTACGACAAGGCAGTCATCAAGGCCCTTCAGGAGAAGTACAACCTCACGACTGAGGAGATTGAGCGCCTGAAGGGCCGCAAGCACGGCTGGTGGGCCGAGGTTGAGCGTATTCTGAAGATAGACTCAGACATGAGCATGGACTACTACCAGCGTAAGAGGGGTGAGATGCCCGACCTGCTGACCACCGACGAGATGTTCAAGACCGAGACGATGATATTGCAGGACCTCGCCGTCGAGCAGTCGTGCGTCGTTGCCGGCCGTAGCGGTTTCCACGTGTTCCGCTATCATCCCAACCACCTGAGCATCCTCATCCAGGCCTCGATGGAGTACCGCGTGGCGCGCGTAGCGCGCAAGCAGGGCAAGACCGAGGAAGAGGCCCGCAAGACCATTGAGCAGGTAGACAAGATGCGCGAAAACTACGTGAGGAAGTACACCGGCACTTCGCGCTACGACACCCGCAACTATCAGCTCGTCATCTCCGCCGACGGCAAGACCGAGGAGGAGATTGCCGATATGATTCTGCAGTACCTCGGGTAAGGTCAAGGACAAGATATTTCCTTTCCCCGACAGAAGCGGTGCTCAATCTGGCGGTCGTCGCCAAGATAGATGTAGCGCTCCAGTCGCTGCAGCAGCGAATAGTTGTCGTGATTCAGTTCGCTGTCGTCGATGACGAGTGCGTCGAACTCATAGCCAGGCTCGAAGCTCCCCACCCGTGCGAAGAAGCTGCCCGCCGACTTGGTGGCCAGCCAGAACGCCTCGGAGAGGCTAAGGAACGTCCGCTGGTGATTCTGCTGGTAGTGCATCTTGCTCACCTGGATGGCATAGACCATCATTCGGAAGATGCTGAGGTCGTGTCCGCCGCTGATGTCGCTGCCGAGTCCTACGCGCAGTCCCTCGTCGAGGAACTGCCGGATGGGTGCCATGCCCGATGCCACGTTGAAATTCGACGTAGGACAGTGTGCCACCATGACTCCGCGCCGTTTCATCAGTTCCAGTTCTTTGCCCTCAGTCCATACGCAGTGAGCCATGACGGTAGGCGTCTGTCCGAAGAGTCCGTAGCGGTCGTAGGCATCGCCGTAGCAGGTGCTCTCAGGCTCCAGTTCCTTCACCAAGGCCATTTCGTCCTTGTTCTCAGAGAGGTGCGACTGCACCGGCAAGTGATACCTCGCTGCCAGTTCGCCACAGGCACGGAGCATTTCGGGCGTACACGACGGGACGAAGCGTGGCGTGACGATAGGCCGCACCAGTCCGTCGCTTTTCTCCTCAAGCCTGTCGCTTATCAATTCTTCATAGCCCCTGACCATATCCTCCACCGTCTCCGACAGTCCCTGCGGACAGTTGCGGTTCATGGCCACCTTCCCCACCAGTGCCCCCATGCCAGCCTCCTGGAAGAGTCGCATCAGCAGGCGGGTACTCCCGGTATGGATGGTGGCAAACACGCAGGCCCGCATGGTGCCGAAGCGCCACAGGTCGCGCACGAAGCGGCGGTACATCCGCCCGGCATAGCCCATATCTGCAAATTTCATTTCCTCGGGGAAGGTGTACTGCTGGAGCCAGGGCAACAGCTCCAAGTCCATTGCAATACCCTGATTGCGATACTGCGGAGCATGCACGTGGAGGTCGTTCATGGCCGGAATCAGCAGACGGTCGCCGAAATCCGTGACCTCAGCGCCGTCGCCCTCCAGCCACGCTGAGCGTTGCACAGAGGCCAGGTCAGCTGCCACTCCTGTCACGCGCCCATCGGCGCCGACAGCGACATAGCCGTTCTCCATCACCTCGAAACGGCCCGGTTCCTTCGTATAGAGGATATGTGCCTTATAAACCTTTTTCTTCATCATTCACGTAATTCAACAGATAGCTGTCAATCGCAATTGGTTTGCAAATATACGAAAAAAGGCTGTAACGCCGAAACGATTTTGGAAGATTAACACTAATCGTTTCATAAACCCAAATCGGTTGTTAGAGATTTTTGGCACGGAAAAACACGGAGGAACACGGCCTGTCACGTCTTTTCACCCTGTTCTTCTAAGTGAAAAACTGTGTTTATCCGCGTTTTTCCGTGCCTAAAAATCTAATGACCGATTTGGGTTAAAAAAATCCGTCACATCCGTCACAAACGCGTAAACGTCTGACAATCAGAAAGATAGGCGGTGACGGATAGTGGTGACGGATGACGGATGCCCGATGCCGACGGATGCGCAGCAGTAACAGATGCCCGGCGATGACGACTGGATGTCGACGATTCACGGCCGGTGAATGTTTGTTCACGGGCGGTTAGTCACATCAGACGGCAAAGGTGAGTGTGCATTTCTCCATCCGTCATCCGCCACCGCCATCCGTCACACCGTAACCTACTGATTACGAGCATGATATACCGAAAGTGACGGAATGACGGATTCTTTTTAAAAACGATTCGTCTGGTCTTTAACCGTCAGTCTGCAAGCCGCAGAATCGCGTTCAGAAGTTGCAGGGTAGCGCCAGCAGCTGGTAATAGAGGGTACGTGCAAGCCGCTCATGACCTTTGTCGTTGGGATGCAGGCGGTCTGTATCGGCATTGTTGAAGTAGTCGGCATGTTCGTCCTGAAGTGGGAAAAGGCCGCCGAGCGCATTCCAGTCAATGACGGGTACGGCCCAGATGTTGGCGGCTTCCTTCACAGCCTCGACATAGACGTCCAGATACTGGCCGCACTGGTTTGTGTAGGACTCGTCGCACTGCCAGTTTTTCTCGTTGGCGTGGAAGTCGGCCCGGTGGATGGGCGTCAGGAGCACGATCTGCTTCGTGGGGAAGGTGCGCTTCAGCGAGTCCAGGGCGATGTTAATGCGTCCGCGAAAGGTCGTAGGGTCCATCGACGGCGTGCGCCGGCGTCGTGTCACCATCGTCTTCGGCTGGCCGTGCCCGTACTCCACCTGGGCCTCATGCTCGTCCCACCACTGTCCGATGGGCACGCCGTTGTTATAGTCGTTGGTGCCACAGAACACGAGTATGGCGTCGACGTCCTGACCGTGCTCCTTCAGCAACAGTCCGGTCTGACGGGGGATGTCGTTCCACTGACGTCCGCTGACAGCATAGACGAAAGGCTCGATGCCGAGCCAGTCGGTGAGCAGTCCCCAGTATTTCTTCTTGGCCGCCTTGTTGCGCGGGTCGGTGATGGAATCGCCGAAATAGGCCACCCGTTTACCCTTCCACGGATGGACGAAGGTTGCATTTGGCTGCGCACATGCAGTCATTGTCATGGCGACGAGCCCTACAATTGCGAATAGTCTTTTCATCATATCATTCAACTTTCGCAAGCTCCGCATGCTGGGAGTTAATGGGAGTTAATAGGTAGTTAACGAGCCGCGGCTCGTGGAGTTAGCGGACAATAGACCTGCTGTAACAAAGTAATGTCTGTTAACTCCAGAGGCTGAAAGCCTCTTAACTCCCGATAACTTCTGATAACTCCAAACATGCGAAACTTGTATCATATCATATAAGTTTTCACTGTCTGTTGTATTTCACTTAAGGATTCTGACGATTTCCTTCTCCGACGCCTCTGTCAGGAACTGCCGGAAATGTGTCATGATAGCCTGGAAGGACTCCTCGGGCGTATGCCGGCACAGGCAGGCCTCTCGTCCGTACAGTTGTTCCGGGGTAGTGAGCAGCGACCATCCCCAGCCATATTCGCGTCCGTGCCTGTCAGTAGGATAGACGAAGTCCTCGGTGACGATGCGGCAGGCCATCTGCAGACGGGTGATATATGCATCGAAGCGGCTGCGCATGTTGGGTCCCGTGAAGCCGCAGGCGGCACGCAGTTCGCGGGTAATCAGACTGCCTTGTTCCTGTAGCGTGAGCAGAATCGTCTGCTCGATACTCCCTTCAGCAGGTACAGGATGCTGACTACGCCGATAGTTACAGAAGTCGGGCCACCACTTTCGACTGATGAAGCCCGCCTTGCCGGCGAAGAACTTGCCGTAGACGACGCCGCCGTCTGTGACGATGGGGCCTTTCCACTTCCACAGCGGCCAGTCCCAGCCGCCATCGGGCAGCATGGCGTAGCGGCAGTCGGCGCTGACCATCTCCTCGGCGGAATAGCCGCTGATGCCACTGTCCAACAGGGGCAGGAACCCTATCTCGGCTATCAGCTCCATAAGCTGCGCCTGACTGTAAATCTCCTGGTGTTTCATACTGCGAGCACTACCCTCCTTTTCATCATATCACCTGTGTTTATGAAAAACTTCGCAAAAGTACGTCTTTTTTTTGGAATATCAAAAGAAAATCACTACTTTTGCAGACAAATTGTGAGTTGGCCTATGTGCAGGCCATCAAACGAGCACCGAATATGGCAAAGGCATATACATTTAGTCAGACAATCAACAAGGCGTATCTACGTGAAGACATTGACACTGAGGGTTTCGATAGGTTCAAGAATGCAGTTTCTGCAATGTTTGCCAACTTGAAGCCCAGCGAAGAAGATGAGGAATACAATAAGAATGTCATAGCCGACATGCTTAGGGACTCTTTCTATCCCACGTCGAAAGGCTATATGATTAATATCCGCAACAAGACGGATATGGCCATTTACGACCATAACAAGCCAGTCGTACTGTTTGAAGCAAAGAATCCCGGAAAACAGGACATGGTGTCGGAAAAGAATCTGAACACCAAGGCGATGCACCAGATTATCTACTATTATCTCCGTGAAGCCGTAGAGAACAACAATACTGACATTCGCTACCTGGTGATTACGGACTGCTATCAATGGTTCGTGTTTGAGAAACAGCTGTTCTATAACCTGTTTGAGTCGAAAAAGACTTTCGTTGACCGTGTCCTTAGGGCAAAGTCAATGGGCGAAGACACCGACTACATATACAACAAGCATATAAAACCACAAGTTGAGAAGGTATTAGACAAGATTTCCTTTACGCATATTGACCTGCTCAAGTACGAAAAGAAGATAAGTTTGGTAAAAAAGACGCATAAGGAATTTGCCAACATATACAGGTTCTTGTCACCTGAGCATCTGCTGAAGAAATACGTCCGGGCTGACAGCAACAAGCTAAACCAAGGGTTCTACGAAGAGCTGCTCTACATTATGGGGGTGAAAGAACAGAGGAAAAAGAACTCATCCCTTCGTGAAATTGTACGTATAAGTGAAAGCAAGCGACAAACGTATTCACTGATAGAACAGGTCTACAGAAAGATGAAGATGAGGGGAGTGCCAAAGACAGAGCGTTTTGACATTGCCCTGAATCTTGTCCTGACTTGGATGAACAGGCTTCTCTTCTTGAAGCTGTTAGAGTCCCAACTGACGGTTTTCAACAGAAACCATTTCGACAAGTTCCTTTCGTATGACAAGATTCGGAAGTTCTGGGACCTGTCTGACCTGTTCTTTAAGATATTGGCAGTTCCCGAAGACAGCAGACCGGACTCTGTGAAGCAATTCTTCAAGCAAGTGCCCTATCTGAACAGTTCATTGTTTGAGGTATCTGATTTTGAGAAGAAATACATACTCGTTGATGACCTCAGTGAGGGTGATATAGAAGTGTATCAATCCACGAAGCTGAAAGACGGTAACGACAAGAAGCTGACAGGCAAGCTCCCTTTGCTGGAATATATATTCCGGTTCCTCGATGCATACAAGTTCTCTGCATCCGACAAAGATGAAGATGCCAATGAGCAGAAAACGATTATCAGTGCATCAGTGTTAGGCCTCATATTTGAAAAGATAAACGGCTACAAAGACGGAGCTTTCTTCACGCCGAACCACATCACGGAGTATATGTGCAGGGCCGTCATACGGCAACTGGTCGTCGACAAGTTCAATGACATTTACGGGTGCGACAGCTATGAGACATTAAAGGAGATTATTGACTATAAAGACAAGGCTCGCAGGCAACAGGCCAACGACATTGTCAACAGCATCCGGATATGTGACCCAGCTGTTGGCAGCGGTCATTTCCTCGTGGCCGCCCTGAACGAGTTGATAGCCATCAAGCGCGACTTGCGCATCCTACAGGATTGCACTGAGGAGCACCGAAGGATAGAAGACTATGACATAAAGGTTGAGAATGACGAACTCGTTATCACCGACGGCCGTGGCAGACTGTACCAATACGACCCCACCAAGTTGGAGAATAGGATACTTCAGCAGAGCCTTTTCGAGGAGAAGCGTATCATCATCGAAAACTGCCTGTTTGGGGTAGACCTGAATCCCAACAGTGTTGAAATATGTCGTCTGCGTTTGTGGATTGAATTGCTGAAGAGCGCCTACTATATTGAATACGACGAAGACAAGCAACGGCTGCAGACCCTGCCCAACATTGACATCAACATTAAAGTGGGGAACACCCTTTCATCGGCATTTGCCGTTGGCGTTGGGAAGTCCTTGAACACCAGCATCAGTTTCACGGACAGCTTGAGGCAGTACCGACAATTGGTTGCAGAATACAAACGCAGTAACGCCAAAGAAACGAAGTATGCCGTCAACGAGAAGATTGCCACAATACGGGAAAAACTATTAAGGAAGGATCCTGACTTGTTTGGGAACAGCGACTATCAGGCCACTTGGATGCCCAAAAACAATTTTGAGTGGATGTTCGAGTTCCCCGAGGTGATAGGTGATGACGGTGTGTTCACTGGATTCGACATAATTATTGGCAACCCACCCTACATCAGCCTTGACAAGCTGAAGGATGACATGAAGGATTATGGGAGAGTCAAATCATTCAATGACGCTGGCAGGACAATACCAGCCTATTACACGCTACAGAAGTCGGGCGACATCTACACATTATTTATTGAGAGAGGCTTGTCGTTGCTAAAGAAGAAAGGCTATTTATCGTATATTCTTCCTAACAAGTGGATGAAGGTGATGTACGGCGAACCGTTGCGCGAGATGTTCAGCAATATGGATGGTAACGCTGACCATTTTTACATTGGCGCGAACCTCATGGAACTTGTTGACTTTGGGGATGGGCAGGTATTCACCGACGCCACGACCTACACCTGCATCATCCAGGTCAGGAGGGAGCAAAACCAGAAGTTGCTGAACGTGTCGAACATCAAGAACCTCAATAAGGACACATTGGCTAACGACATCATAGCGACACGGGAATCGTTCGACAAAGGATTACTCAGTAAGGACATCTGGTTGACATCGTCCGTAGTAGCTCTCCAGAAACTAAGCGAACTGAAAAGGACAATGCCGACGTTGTCGTCCTATATTGGCGGAGAGGCGTATAGAGGAATTGTGACTGGACTGACAGAAGCATTCCAAATACCCAAGACAACGATTGCCGAACTCAACTGGGACGACAAGTCGAAAGGCCTGCTTGTACCCTATCTGCAAGGAGAAGGACTAAAAGCGTTTGCTGATGCAGAGACCTCCACTAACCTCCTATGCGTCAAGAAAGGTCTCACGTTGGATGGTATGGGAATTGACCCCACGAAAAAGGAGAAGCCAACAGAGGCTGAAGCTTGGGCGTGGTTTGAAGCGGAATACGAGAGTGCGGCAGCATGGCTTTCGCGTTTCAAGAAAGAGGCCAAAGCAAGACAGGACCAAGGCGACTATTGGTGGGAATTGCGTGCCTGCTCATATTATGAGAAGTTCGAACAGCCCAAGATCTTCTATCAGGCTTTTCAAACCAAGCCCTGTTTCATCTATGACGAGAGCATTACCTACTGCAACAACTCCATCTGGCTTCTGACCACCAGAAGCAAGGCACTCCTGGGGCTGCTCAATTCAAAAGTCGGATGGTGGCTCGTCTCGGAATTCTGTCCGCGTATTCAGAATGGATACCAACTGATCTGGGAGAACATCTCACAGATTCCCGTGCCGCGTGAACTGCCTGAGGAACTTAGCGTGTTGGCAAATACCCTAATTGAGACCAGAAGGGCTGGTGACGACCATTCTTTTGACAGCCACATGAGCGAGTTGAACAGTATTGTGTCCGCTTTATATGAAACAGAAGGTGTTTAAATCCGTCTCACACTTACTCTAAAGTAACAATCTGGTCTACGCCAGCTTCCGTAGGCGCATCTATCTCCTTCAGGGAAACGTCGCGCACATCATCGAGTACAATGGCAGGGCGGTGGTCGGGACGCTCGTAGCGGAAGGTGACATCGCGGACGTGAAGACCCACGACGTGACGGGCATAGAGGCCGTAGGCGGGCGTCCAGCCTGCGAACTTCGGCTCGGGGTAGTTGGTGCCCTGCTCACGGTAGTCCTTGTTGACGAGGTCGCGGGTGCCGCCGCCCTTGAAGTAGAGACGGATATTGGAGAGCCAGACGTTGCGTATGGGTTCGTCCTTCATGCCCGTGACGATGATGGAGCAAAGCGAGTCGCAGTCGTCGGCAATGAGGTTCGAGATCTGGATGTCGCGGGCCGACGAGAGGCGCGACACCTCCTTGGGGCCCCGGTTGCGGCAGCCCGTGGTGATGTAGATGGGGTAATGGTGGACGTGCGACATTGTGATGTTCGACACGACGATGTTCTCCATGCGTCCCTGGTCGACCTCCTCGAAGGCGAGACCCGACGAATAGGCGAAGGTGCTGTTGGTGAGCGAGATGTTGCGATAGCCGCCATTCGACTCGGTACCCAGCTTGAAGCGGCCACACACCCAGCCGACAGGCTCGGGGACACAGGTGCCGTCGAGCAGCGTGCCGCACTTATAGCCCGTGATGTTGCAGTTCGCGACGGCGATGTGCTCGGTAATGACAGGCCGCTTCAGTGCATAGCTCGACTTCAGCACGAGGGCGTCGTCAGAGGGCGTATTGATCTTACAGTTGGTAATGGTCATATACTTGCAGCAGTCGATGTCGAAGCCGTCGCGGTTGGTGTCGATGGTGACGTTGTCGATGGTCGAGAGGTCGCAGCCCGTCATAATGATGGCGAAGTGGCCGCCACGATAGATGGTGATGTCGCGGATGGTGACCTGTCGGCAGAGCTTCAAGGCTATGGCCTTGTCGCCCGTGCCTATGGAGCCGCCCTGCACCTGGCCGGCCTTCTCGGTGTCGCGCTTGGTGAGTCCCTCGCCGTCAATCATTCCGTGACCGGTTATCGAGACGTTGGTCTGACCCTCGGCCCAGATGAGCGAGTTGTGGAAGTAGGTGTGGCCGCCGTCCTGGTACTCGGGGAAGTCGAAAGGTTCTGACGGGTCGTAAAGCCCCTCTTCCGTAGGGGGAAACTTTTTGGGGTTTACGGCAAGGATCTTTGCTCCGGCCGAGAGATGCAGGTCGATGTTCGACTTCAGGCGGATGCTGCCGCTGAGATAGGTGCCTGCAGGCAGCAGCACCTGTCCGCCGCCGTTCTTCACAGCGGCCTCTATCGCGGCATTGATGGCAGGCGAGTCAAGCGTTCGCCCGTCGCCCTTGGCACCGAAGTCGCGGACATTGTAAACACCGTTGGCCGCAACAGTGAGTGTTGCGGCCAAGGTCAATAAGGTTATTACGATTGTTCTCATCTTATAGTTATTACTCATTCAGTTTGCAAATATACAAAAAAAGGAGAAAGGCCATCAATACCGGGCTTGTAATTATTGTTAAATGTAGGCGTAATCGTTTGCGGTATACGGTCTGTTCATTTATAGATGTCGTTCTGTGCTGCCACGTCGATGATATAGTCTAAATGCACCATATTTATTCGGCCTCGTGGCAGGTTCGCAGGTAATAGTCCACCTCTTCGCGGTTCAGGCGTTCGGGCATCAGCCAGGCCGTCTCGCCTAACCAGAAGAAAGGCTCGCCGTTCTCGAGCTGCAGGAACCGCTGGTTGTCGGAGACTCTCAGCCGTCCGTTGTCCCAGTATTTCTGAATTTGAGCCGTCAGACTCAGAGGGATGATGCTGCACTCCACATCTTCCTTGTTGGTGGAATAGCTGACGTAGAGACGGCCGTTGTGGGTCATCGCCTTGGGATAGTTGTAGCCTATGGTCTTGTATCTGCCTTCGTAGCGACGCTGGGGCAAGTCGTCCGGAGAACCGCTGCGCAGCAGAATGGTCTTGTCGAAAGCGATGCCGTCACGACTCAGCTGCAGGACGAGCGGCCACCGACGCTTGTCGCCGGAAGGACAGCTGACCATAAACGGCGTGCCGTCGGGCAGGTTGCCAGCACACTGCTTTGTACGCGCATCGGGGAAGCTAGTCACAACAGGCTTCGTCCATGTCGCTCCCCTGTCGGTGCTCATGGCAGCCAGCTTGCGGAAACTGCCCTGCTGGTCGCGGAAGAGCATCACGAGCGTGCCGTCAGGTCTCATATACTGGCTTGGCTCCAGCTCACGCGACTGCTGGCCGAGGTCTTCTGACTCGAAGGAAGCTTTGCGCCAGCCACTTACGCCCTTCGGATCGTCGGTGTAAACCGGACAGACGTGAAGTCCCGGCTTAAAATGTGCGGCACCCA
The DNA here is from genome assembly GCA_946185285.1 of uncultured Prevotellaceae bacterium. GTDB lineage: Bacteria > Bacteroidota > Bacteroidia > Bacteroidales > Bacteroidaceae > Prevotella. The sequence continues at coordinate 34,743 of CAMHIS010000007.1, read as the reverse complement.
CGAGACGACCGCCGGGAAGCGTGTAGGGATCCTGCTCCAAGACGCCCTCCATAGGAGTCCCGTCGGCCATCGTGACTGGCTGCAGCTGGCTCCAGGTCTGTCCGTCGGTGCTTGTGATGTAGAATGTTCTGCCCCCTCGTGGTTCAGGAGCCTTCTGTCCATTACCTGACAACGCCCGGCCAATGGTCGAGCGTTGCCAGGTGTTGATGAAGGCTGTCAGCGTGTCGCCTCTTGCCAGCCAGCCGCCTGAGGTGCAGTAGAAATCACCGGAGGGCAGTGACAGAGGTCGGGGCTTGCTCCAAGTGTAGCCTTCGTCGGCACTGACGCTATAGGCCACCCACGTATCGTCGCTGTCCTCATCGGTTGGCGAACTCTGCCACATACAGTAGAGCTTGCCCTTGAAGGCTGTCATCACGGCTCCGTTGGCATAATGGTCGGTGTCGTCACCTGCCCTAAAGACGGTAACGGTTCTGACGCCCGTAATGTTGGTGAAGGGTGAAGGGTGAAGTGTAACGGGAATGACGTAGAACTGGCGGTCGGGGCAGAAGTCAAGCATCCACTGGTCGGCGATGATGTGGTCGTCGAGGGCCTTTATGCGGAGCGTGTGGCGGCCCTTAGACACTTTAACAGGTGTCTTCTTCAATGCCTGCCCGCGCAGCACGTTCTGTTTCCAGCGCTCAGAGCGGTAGGGCTCTTTCAGTGAGATGACGACGGGCTGCTGGTCGTCAATCTGGACGCTGTAACGCAGGTCGCCGCGGTCGCTGGGCTGCGTGGGAATCATGGCGGTGTAGAGTACAGCATCCAGTCTCTCCCCCGACCCCTCCCCCAAAGGGAGGGGAGTTTCAAACTCGTAGGTCAGTTCGCTGCCTTTGGGGATGGCGACAGCATTCATTGAGTGGCCGAGCATCTGGATAGCCTCACCCTCAGCCCCTCCCCCATAGGCGTTGCGGGCGATGTAGGGGCCGACGGAGGGGTGCTGAGGCAGCTGGGTGCGCGTCTCGCCGAAGACGGGGAGGTTGCGGGGAGCGGCCGACATGAGGCCACGCCACTTGCCGCCGTTCATGGTGTTGTAACGCTCGGTGAGCTGCTGGATTTGCTCGTAGGCGCGACGGCTGTCCTCCTCATTGGAGAGCATCTTGCGCGTCATGGCGGCTGCGGCGTGAACAGGATAGAGCACGTGAGCGAAGTAAGCATCCTGACGGGCTTCCATCACGAGGGGGCGGTAGGTCTCGACGGTGGCCTCGATGCGGGCGAAGGCCTCCATACGCTTATAAGCCTCCACGAGCGAGAACTCCGTGTTAGTTGGCACCGACTTGCCGCCGGGGTATTTCTTCTTGTCGAGTTCCACCTGCGTCCAGCCCATGAACTCCGGTCGGCGAATGGCATTGAGGTGGATGAACTCGCGCATGGCGGGAGCAATGGCACGGCCCACCTGTCCGCCAAACTGCGTCATCAGCCAGCGCTCGTAATGTTGGTGTAGGGTGAAGGGTGAAGGGTGAAGGGAGGTTTGTTCCTGAGCAGAATCTATTCTCCCTTCACCCTTCACCAAACACCCTTCACCAGAAACAATCGAGTTGATGTCCCACGCCATATCGAGGAAGAGTTCAAGCTGGTAGGCAGCCACCTTGGGGTCGTGGACGTTGGCAATCCACAGTCGGCGGCAGTTATGGTCGTAGGCGGCACGCATCTCGGTGTAGATAAGTCCAGGCTGCGTGGTAGTGAGCCAGAGGTAGTCGTGAGGACGGCCCCAATAGCTGAGGTGGTAGTAGACGCCTCCCCCACCCTGCCGCTTCTGCTGCTCGGCATCGGGCAGACGGGTGAGGTAGCCGTAGTTGTCGTCGCACCACATGAGCGTGACGTCGTCGGGCACGCGGAGGCCGCTCTCCATGATCTCGAGCACCTCCTTATAGGGGATGAAGACCTGGGGAACGCGCTCCACACGCTTATTATAATACTTGCTGATGAGCTGGCGCTGGTCGTCGATGACCTGCTGCAGTCCGTTGAGCTTCTCCTCGGGCGTCTTCACGCCCTCCATCGAACCGTCGTGGATGCCGCGCATACCGAGGGTGAGGAGCACGTCGCTGCCCTTCACCTGCTGCAGGCGGTCGGCCCAATAGCGGCGCACCTGAGCGGCGTTGGTGATGTAGTTATATGGACCACGGGAAACGTGGTCCCACTCGGCGACGTTGTTGCGGAGGAGGGGTTCGCAGTGGCTGGTGCCGATGACGATGCCGAAGGAGTCGGCCATCTCCTTGTTGCCCTTGACGGTGTAGAAGCCCGGCGACACATCGTGCATGGCGGGCCAGAGCGTGTTGGCACGCAGACGGAGCATCAGCTCGAAGAGGCGGCGGTAGGTCTGCGGTCCCATGTTGTCGGGCGACCAGCGGCGCAGGCTCCAGTCCTCGTCGTTGATGAAGATGCCGCGATAGGCGACTGAGGGCGTATGCTCCAGTCGGAACGTGTCGGGCACGGAGATGGGATAGTAGCGGGTATGCGGTCGCACATCGCCCCACCACACCCACGGCGACACTTCGGCCATGCGCGACAGTTCGAGAATGCCGTAGGCCGTGCCCCGTGCGTTGTGGCCTTCGATGACGAGCTGGCCGTTCTGCACGCGGATACTGAAGCCGTCGTCGGTGCCGCGGCCCTGAACGATGCGGATGGGGGCAGTCTTGGCGGCTACGGCACTGTGGCCGGTGACGAGCTGCATATCGTCAGCGAACATGCGCAGGGCCTGATAGACGACGGGGGCGGGCTTGCCCGTCAGCTGATAGGTGACGGGGTGCTGGCCGTCGTACCAGACGACGTTGGCTGCGGCGGCGCCGCAGCACAGCGAACAGAGGAGGAGGAGGAGAGAAAGGCTGCGCATTATTCTATTCTGATGCCGGCGGGGGTGTAGCTATGGCCGGCCTTCTCGATGACGAGGCGGCCACCCACGAGGCGCTTCGCTGGTGATGGGTGACAGGTGATGGGTGAAGGGTGAAGGATGCCGTCGGTGACGGGTTCGCCGGCCTCCAGCTTGATGCAGTCGTAGAGGATGCCGTTCTTACCGCCGGTGCCGCTGATCTGGAAGGTCAGCAGATTGGTGCCCTCCTTGAGGGCAGCACTGATGAAGTCGGTGGTAAAGACATAGTGGCGACCGCTGCCCGTGGCACTGCGATAGACGGAGGCATCCTTATAGCCGGGCTTCCACGTGTCGCGGACGGTGCCGTTGAGCTTGACGGTGATGGTGGCCTTCTCGCTGGCGCAGCCTGCTATGGAGGCCGTCAGGTAGACACGTCCGGCGGGGCGCTTGTCGACGTTGAACTTGACGGTCCAGTTGCCGTCCTTGGTCTGGGCGTAGTACCAGTCCTTGCTCTCGGTGCTCTCGCCGATGGTGTAGGTGAGCGTCTGGGGCACGAGTTCCCAGAGGCCGTACTGGCGGATGGTGTCGCTCAGGCGGAACTCACTGCTGCGGCGGTCGTTCTGGCCAATCATCCAAAGAAGCTCGGTATATTTCTTCGGTGTCCAGGTGATGGTGCCGAGGTCGACGGTGGCGGGAGAACCGCCACCCGCACTGACGGTGATGTCGTCCTGCTCGAGCATATCGGTGACGTCGCCGGTCTTGGCGTAGGCGAACAGATTATAGTCGCCGGGGCGCACGTTGCGAATCTCGAAGTCGCCGTTCTCGTCGGTGAGCGTCCAGAACTGGTAGCCGTGCATCATCTCGATGGGCTCCTTGCCCTTCTCCTGAGCCAGGACGATGCGCACACTGTCGCAGCGCTGGCCGGTGGTGACGCTGAGATGGCCGCGCACGGTGGCGCGCTCACGCGGATAGAGGTCGTTCTCGAACCACTGGTAAGGCCACTCGGCAGCCTCCTTGGCGGCCTGGTTGCGGGCACTCTTCACGGGGTCCTTGCTGTAGGTTGTATAGATGAGGAAGGGGCCGTAGAGCTTCTTCTCGCCCTCGCGGAGCACCATTGCCTCGCCGCCGAAGTGCTCGCCCTGCAGCATCTGGATGGTGATGGGCGACTTGCTGGTGGCGTGGACGGTGAGCTCCTGACGCTCGCAGCCGCCATTGATCCACTCATAGCTGACGGGGATGTTGTAGAGGCCGTAGTAGTTGTTGCTCATGCCACAGAGGCCGTGCAGCGTGTCGCGCTCGATGTAGTTGGCCCAGTTGTACTTGGTATAGATGCTGCCGTCGGCCAACCGGTAGGTAGCATCCTGGATGGTGTTCTCATCCTTCTCGGCGACGGCCATCTCCGTATTCGACGGAATGCGGCCGTTCATACGCCAGTCGACGTAGCCGTTGAGCATCGTATCGCCAAGGCGGCAGCAGACGCGCGCCTCCTTGACGGGTTCAGAAGCGGAAGTGGCGGTGCCGGTGGCTATTACGTATGAATAGACACCGGGCACGCCCTTGCGCATAATGTAGCCCTGCTCAAAGATGGTGTTGCCCGACGTGGCGCTGTAGAGCACCTCGCAGTGGTCGGCGGTCTGCTTGACCACCTTGACCTTCGTGGGATTCAAGCCACTGTTGCCATTGGCGGTGGTATAGTCGAAGTAGATACCGTTGCTGGCCAGGAACTCAGTGCCCTTGCGCTGCAGCGAGCTGACGCGCCCGGCGCTGTTGATGGTGATGCTCCACGTGCCGTCGGTCATCTTGGTGGTCATACCGCTGACGGACATCGTGACATCGCCGTCGGCAGCTATGGCTGCGGCAACGCCGCAGCACAGCCAACATACTATGAGCAGTAGTTTCTTCATTTCTTTACTTTACTTGGATACCAGCAACATTAACAATACCGGCAGCGGTCTCGATGAGAATCTGACCGTCCTTGACAACCTTGCGGGCTGCCAACTTCTGGGCAGACTTGACGTCGACGACAGCATCGGGATCCTCAGGAGCATCCTCGGAAGCGTAGATCATGATGACGTCGACACCCGTGGTCTCGCTGCCGCCAGCCTTCAGCGTGATGTCGGTAGGCTCGGTGATGGTCAGCAGGTCAGACTCGGCCTCGGTCCAGTTGGTAGCGGTGGCTGAAAGGTAAATCTCGTTCTCCTCGCCCTCGCCCTTGGTCAGCGTGCAGACGTAGCCGGGAGTCTTGCCGGCATCGAAGAGGATGGCACGAATCTTATAGGTACCAGGCTGCAGCGTGACGAGCTTGAGGTCCTCGAGCACGTAGCCAGCCTTACCCATCGACGAACGGATTGCGGAGTTGGGGCTGGTGCAGAGGACGGCATTGGGCAGGTCCTCACCCTCGGAGAGATAGACCACGCCTGTATAGTCAGTCTTCTTATAGTTGATGACAAATGTAGTATCGCCCTCGCCATTCAACAGGTCGAAAGCCTCAACAAACTCACTGCCCTTGGTGCCATAAGTGTAAGCTGTGCCAGCCTCATCGGTAACCCAGTAAGGATAGTTGACCTTAATAGTAGAACCGGTTGTGCCCTCGGTCTTGCCAACGAGTTCTTTCAGGGTCGTGGTACTTTCTTCATCAGCATAGGCTGCTACAACTGTGTAGTTGCGTGGCAGTTTAGGCTGTGCCTCGGTAATAGTGATACCAGTCAAATTACACTGTCCGATAATGAATGACACGTCGCCGGCAACCAAGACCTCAAAACGTAAATTCGTTGCATTCTTAGGCACGTCAATAGAATCCTGCAGACCAGTGGAAGACACTAATCCATCGGGAGCTATGGCACCGCCATTCAAAGCTTGGATAACAGGAAATTTTGACGAACTGGGCTTTGTTGCATATTTGCAATTGTTGAAAATGATAACGTCACCCTCTTGACAGTCTGGAATAGTAATCTGACATGCATTTGCGTTGAAAACAAGGCTGTTCTTATACTTGGTATCAACAACATCACCAACGTAGACCTTGTCTGCGTTGATGGTAAAGAGCAGCTCCTCAAGCATTGGCAACGGAGTGTTGGCATCAAGCATTACTTCGCTGCCACTCAACTTTTGGTGAATGTAGTGACGCTGGTCAGCAGTAATCAGAGACCAGAACATACCGGTACCAGCCGTCTCATTACCTTCCGCATTTTCATCAGCCTTGATTATATTTACTGACTCCTCGTCAATCGTGAACGTCCAAGCCATCTTGCGCTCGCCACCACGGGTCTTGAAGTGGAGAGCGTAGCCGCCCTCGGCAGCTTTCTCCTCACCGCCGACCTTCACCGAGGTGATGTTCAGCGTGTACTCGGTAGAGGGCTGCAGCTCGAACTCAATCAGGTCGAAGGTGACACCCTCGGCAAACGTACCCTCGACACCGTCGAAGGCGAGGTCGTCGTTGCCGAAGTTACCCTCGAGCACGAAGGTAGTCGAGGTGGGGTCCTCGACGCCGGTGACATTGGGGAACGTCACCGTAATCTTACCGGTTGTCGGGCTGATCTTCTTTCCGTCAGCAAGGCTGAACTTAATGTCGCCCAACTCTACCTGGGCCATTGCGCTCAGACAGAAAAAGAATGCCATAAAGGCAAGAGTAGAAATTTTTCTCATAAAATTAAAGCTTTAATTGGTTTGATAATATTGATTCTAATGCGTAAAGATGGTTGTACGCCTCTGTCGGCATACAACCATCTGCGGTATTTCAGACTTATTTGTACGGCAGGTAACAGTTCTGCGTCGTGATGCCCGGCGCATTGTTCTGCAGCATCCGACTGAGCCAGACATCGCCGAATGCAGCGCCGTAGGTGCCCGCCCGGTTCTTATGCAGTGCTATTCGCCGCAGGTCGGAGAAGCGTGTGCCCTCGAAGGCAAACTCCATGGCATACTCGTCGCAGAGCAAGTCCTCCATGGCGTTGATGTAGTCGTCCTTGGTGTAGGTGGTCAGATTGAGGCCGAACTTGCGGCTGATGTCGGCAATCTTGGCACCGAGCACCGTGCTGTAACGATAGGATGAGTAGAGGTCCTCGACGGCTCCGGCACCGTGGAAGTGGATACCGACGAACGACTTCGATGCACCGTTGCGGAAGATATCGGCGTTGGCCTGAGCGAGGAACGGCAGCTTGGTGGTCAGCAGCTCGTAGGACTCGGGCGTGAGGTAGTACTTGTCGTCGATGTGCGACTGCGTCATGTCGAGCACCTTCTGTCCGTTCTCGTCGATGGAGTCGTTGCCCTGCTGGTCCTTGAGGTAGACCTCGAGATAGCGGAAGTTGGGCAGCTCGGAGTGCAGACCGTTCTTCAGCACGGCGAAGGCGGCATCGGGATAGCCCATGCGGTTGATGGCCTCGGCCAGATGGAGCCAGACGGTCGTGTTACGATAGAGGTAGATGTAGGCCGTCGAGGGCTTGAGGGTATAGACATAAGCGGAGTCGGCACCGGCACCCTGAGTGACGATCGAGGCGCGTGCATCGCCCAGCGGCTGGCTCTTGACGATCCAGTTGAAGGGCGACACCTTCACCTGCTCGGTAAAGTAATAGTACTGGGCACGACGTGCAGAGTCGACGTAGGTCTGTGACGGGACAACCTGAATGTCCTCCGTCTTGGGACAGCTGAATATCTCGTCACCGTCGACCTGCACACCACCCCTCGACTCTGTGCCGTAATAGTTATAGCCGAACGCAGCGGGGATGTCGGTGGTCTTGCCCATCGTATAGTTCACGGCCATCGGGATGTACGTGATGATGTCGCCGACAGCTGCCTGATGACTGAAGGCGTTCTCCCAGACAGGTACCTGATTATAGAGTGAGCTGTTCTTGGCGGAGTTATAGTCGGCGGGCCACTCAGTGAAGTCCTTGAAGATGGGGCTGTACTGGCTATAGAATGTACTCATGAAGTCGTTGTAGTTGACAGAGATATTACCCGGATTGAGGAATCCCTGATAGCGCAGATACTGATAGTAGCACGTAGCAGCCTGCTCGTACTGGCCCAGTTCGAGGTAGATGTCGCCCAGCACGACGTTGAGCGGGACGAAGCACTTGCTGGGACGGATGAACTTCTCGACATTCTGGCCGCGCTCGTCTTTCCAGTTGAGCATACCGATGGAGCGCGACGTCTGGTTGAAGGTGGGCACAGCGAGCTGATCCTCACTATAGCGGGCCTTGAGGCTCTCCAGCATCCGGGCCTCGCCCTGCAGAATCGACTCGTAGCCGGTCATCGAGGTGTTGGCATTGATCTGGCCGATGGTGGTGACAGGCTCCGTGATGTAAGGCACCGAACCATACTGGCGGGCCAGCTGCAGATAGGTCCACGCACGGAAGGAGGCCACAGCGGCATACTCGTTGCATACGACATTCTGCGAGCCCGTAGCCAGCGTGGTGTCACGGTGAGCCAGGTAGTAGTTGCAGTTGTTGATGACCTTATAATAAAGGTACACGCTGTCGTACTTGTTGGTAGCATCAGCCGTGAACGAAGCCAGACTGCGCAGGTGAGTAGTAGCCCGGCCGGTGGGCTTCACCAGGTCGCCGCGCATCTCGTTCTGGAAGTAATACTGGTCGGCCAGTTGCTGCAGGGCCTGCATAATGCCGTAGGCATAGAAGACGGAGTCAGTCTTCTGGTCGAGAGCCGGTTCGAACACCTGGCGGTTGCTGTCGGACTCAAGCATATCCTCGCAACTGGTGACTGCGGCACCACCGCAGAACAGCGAACAGGCGATGAGATATTTCGTGATATTCTTGGTAATCATAATTATCAATTTTCAATTATCAATTTTCAATTACAAGTTAATCTTGACACCCATAGAGAACACACGTCCCTGAGCCAGCGTACCGGCATCGATACCCTGATAGAGTTGGTGGTTGCTGACAGAGAACTCGGGGTCGCTGCCCGTGTACTTAGTGAACGTCAGGAGGTTGCGTCCCTCAGCCCAAACGGATATACCCTGCAGCCACGACTGCCAAGACTCGGGGATGGGCACCTGGAAGGAGAGCATGACGCTCTTCAGGCGCAGGTAAGAGCCATCCTCAATCCAGCGGTCAGAGAAGCGGTTGTTGCCCATCGGGTCGCCGTAGCAGAGGCGCGGCAGTTCGGTCTGCTGTCCCTCGTAGCGCCAGTGGCCGATCTCAGCCACCTGCTGGTTGTAGAGCGTGGCACCGCTGTTGAGCACTGAGCGCTGATAGTTGAACACGTCGTTGCCCAACGAGTAGTTGAAGTTCGTGGCGAGTGTGAAGCGCTTCCAGTTGAGGTTGAGGAAGATGTTGCCGAAGATATCGGGATTGGGGTCGCCGATAATCTGCTTGTCAGCCTCGCTGATCTGCTTGTCGTTGTTGACATCCTCGAAGATGACGTCGCCGGCACCGAAGTACTGACGGGCACCCGTCTCGTCGACGATGTACTGTCCGGCAGCCGCAGCTTCAGCCGTCGTGGCATAGACACCCTTGGTCTTGTAGCCGTAGAACACACCCACGGGATTGCCGACGGCGGTCAGGATGTTGTCGGTGCCATAGATAGAAGAGGTGTAGTTGCCGTTGGCCAACTTCTTGACCTCGTTCTTGTAGTGACCGACGGTAGCGCCGACCTCGAGGTGCCAGTCCTTCATTGATACCGGCTTGCCGTTGATGCCAAGCTCGAAGCCCGTATTGCTGACCTCGCCGTCGTTGGTCCAGTAGTTGTTGATACCGCCAATCGGGTTCTCGAAGGTCTTGAGCGCCAGCAGGTCCTTGGTCTTGTGGAGGAAGTAGTTTGCGCTGAAGCCCAGACGGTTGTTGAGGAAATAAGCCTGCAGTCCGGCATTGAACTTCGACGTCGTCTCCCACTTGATTTCCTCGTTACCCACGTTGGTGAGCTGCATACCAATCTCCGTGTAGTTATAGCGGACGGTATTGAACGACGTGCGGGCGGCGTAGTTGTTGATGCCGTCGTTACCGCTCATGTCGAAGCCCACGTTCAGGCGCAGGTAGTCGATGACCGCCGTCTTCGGGAACCAGTTCTCGTTGGTCAGCACCCAGCCCAGCTGCACGCTTGGGAAGAGTGCCCACTTCACGCCGGCCACCTTCAGACCGCCGTCGGCATTGCTGCCGAAGCGGCTGTTCGACTCAGCCAGCATCGAGACCGTAGCGAAGTACCTGTTCATGTAATTATAGTCGCCGGAGACATACCACTGCAGGTTCTTCCAGACATCGTCGGCACCCTTAACAGTCGAATAGACATCGTTGCCGGTAGCAGGCTTCGGGTTCTTGTCGTCCTCGAGCTTCGTAGAGTACTGCGTGGCAATATCGCTGTTGTCGTAGGAGAAGTAGTTATAGCGGAAACCACCCGTAGCGGCGATGTCGTGAGCGCCAATCTTCTTGGCCCAGTCGACATGGGTATTGCTGAGCACGTTGATCTCCTTCGAGAAGATGGAGGCCGTCTTCGAGTAGACAGTACCGAGATTCTCGATGGCGAACGAGGGCAGACCGATATTGGGACGATAGTAAGCCTGCGAGTTGCGGTTCAGGTAGTAGCTGAAGTGCGATGTCAGCTTCCACTCCTTGTTGAACTCGTATGTCGGCGAGACGGTCACGTTGAAAAAGGTGTTCTCGTTGCGGTTCTTGCGCTCACCCGAGCCGTTGTTCATCAGTGCCAGGGGGTTGGCCAGCGAGTAGTTACCCTCGGTCAGCGTGCTGTAGAGGTCGTCGGCATCGGAGAGGAGCGTGGTGAAGTCGTTGATGTTCTTGTTGTACTGATAGGGATTGAGCAGCGGGCTCTTGATCAGTGCCAGGAAGGCCGGTGAGGTGATGGTGCCGGCATTGAGGTCGGCGGGTATGCCCTCGTCGAAGAGGTTCGTGTTCGAACGCGAGAACGACATGTCGAACTTCGTGTAGAAGTTGTAGAGCAGGCTGATATCGGTGTTGAAGCGCACGTTGATACGGTCGAAGCTGGTCGACTTGACGTTCTTCATCGTCTGGATATAAGCCACCGAGAGGTTGTACATACCGATGTCGTCGCCACCCTGCACGTTGATGCTGTAGTTGTGGGTCAGCGCCGTGCGGTAGACGTAGTCGTTCCAGTCGGTATCATTATGATAGGTGTTGTAGTAGTAGCCGTCCTTGGCGTCGTTCAGGAAGTTGAACTGCAGGGCGTTCGTGCTTGAGCCGATGCGCTCCTGCACCTCCTTGATGGTACCGAGCTGCTCTACGGCGTAGTTACGATACTGTGCTGCGTTCATCGTCGTCGGGTAGTTGGGCGTGAAGGTCCAGCCCACACCGAGCTTGGCATCGATTCGCGTAGCCATCGAGTGGCCGCGCTTGGTATCGATGAGGATGACGCCACCCGCACCACGTGCACCGTAGAGGGCCGTTGCGTTCTTCAGCACCGTCACCTTGTCGATGTCCTCAGGCGATATTGACGACAGCATGTTGAAGATGTCGCCCTGGTGCAGCGACAGGCGGCTGTGCTGCATGTCGAGCTCCACGCCGTCGAGGATGACGAGCGGCTGCGAGCCGGCATTGATGGAGGAGATACCGCGAATGAACATGGCTGCACCCTGGTCGAGATTGCCCGAGTGCATGTTCATGCGGATGTCGCCGCCCAGCTTCTCGGTCATCTCCTCGTCGATGGTCAGACCGTTGCCGTCGGAGACGAAGCTGTTGGTAGCCGTTATCGTGGTGCCGTCAGCATACATCGGCTTGAAGGCATCGCTAAGCATACGGATGCTAATCTGCTGCTGGGCGTCGCCGGCCTTGATGGCAACCTGCTGCGACAGGTATTGCGGCGTCTGCACGAAGAGCGAGGTGGCAAACGTCGGCACCTTGATGGTGAACTTACCGTCATCGTCGGTCATCGCCACATAGCGCTTGTCGTTGAGGACCTGGATGCGCACACCGGCCAGAGGCTGCTTCGTAGCATCGTCGACGACAACACCCTGCACGTTGATGGTTGGATTCGTATCGACGACTTTCTCGCGCTTCGGCGCCTTGATGGCGGTGCTTTCTTCTTCGTCGTCGAGATCATCCTGAGCGAAAGCCACTGTGCTTGCTGTCAAGACGATGGCACAGAGTGAGAGTCTGAGACTCTGACGCTGTAGGAAGTTGTATATCGTTCTTTTCATAGTCATCCTTTATTCTAAATTAGACCAATAGTCGTTGTACTCCTTGGGAACGAGATAGACACCCGCCACACGCATCTGCTGGTCGTACTTCTTACGGTTGGCCGACGAGGTGTAGGTCTTGGTGTGCATCATCATCAGGCTGGGATAGGCATCCAGACCGTAATAGCAGGCGGGGAAGGTGAACTCGCCGAGGTCGATGACGTTGACACGCCCCGGGTCGCCGACGCAGATCAGGTTGGCAGCGCTCTCGCCCTCGTCGGTGGTAATCTCCATCGATGCCTTCGCCCCCTGAGGCAGCACGGTGAGCTGCTGCTTGTTGGCAGCGTCGGTCCAGCTGAGGTAGAAGCGCAGGTAGTAAGGCTTCACATCGGCCAGAGGCTCCTCCACCTGTGCGGGAACGGTGACGACGTAGATATGATAGGTGGTAGAGCGGACCGTACCCGTGACGGAACCGTCGCCTCTGACATTTCCGAGGGCGAAGCTGAACTCGGGCTTACCCGTCGTACCGTCGATGTTGGCACTGTCGACGGCGACGTATGAGAAGAAGCGCGACGTCTTGGGCAGCAGCCACTGGCGGAACATTCTCGGCACCTTGCTGAACAGGCTGTCGCGACCGACGAGGTCATCGAGGGGCACGTTGTGGGTTGTCAGCTTGGTGACCTTCAGCGTCGACAGCGGGCGCGTGGCAATAATCGTGGGATTATACGTCTGCCAGGGGCGGAAGGTGATAGAGTCGATGGTGCGCGTCATACCGTTGCTCATCTCACTGACGGCTGTGGTGTGCTGCAGCACCGTCTGGGCATTCTGCAGATAGGAGCCCGACTTCGACACCACCGTGTCGGTGGCGGTCAGCGTGCCCTTGCCGAAGAGCGGCAGGTTGTGAGGGTTGCTGCACGAGAAGACGAGGTTGCTGACGATGTTGCGGCGCGTCAGCGAGTCCTGCAGGTCGGGGGTTGCCTCTGCGGGCTTGTCGGCCTTCGAGTCGGTGGCCTTCAGCGAGGAGGCTACGGTCGTCTTCTTGCTGATGTCCATATAGTCCATCTTCGCGATGTAGTTGTAGCAGGGATTGATGGCAGCGTAGGCATCGTTCCAGGCCTTATCGTTGGGAACGAGCATACAGAACGTGCTGTCCTCATCCTCGAGGTCGGCACGCATGATGCTGCGGATCACGTTGTTACGCTTCTTCAGCACAGAGTCGAGGTAGGTCTGCTTGCCGTTGACCAGCGGACCGACGACCGATGCGTTGACGTCGAGATAGTACTCATCATACTTCTGGATATAGCTCTTGATGGAGTCGCAGCCCTTGAGGTTGTCGATGTTCTCATAGAGATTGTAGTAGAACTCCGACATGCCGTTGAGCTTGTGCATCACGCCGTTGGCCGAGGGAATGTTGACCTCGCCATACGAGAAGCCGTCGAAGCCGGTCTTCGTGAAGGGATGGTGCTTGGCATTGAGCGTGATGATGGTGGCACTGTCCTGAGCCGCCGACACGGGGTAATTGTACTCCGTGATGTGATGCTGCATGAACTGCTTCACGATGGTGGCGCTGTCGCTACCCATCAGGCGCTGGTACTCGGCATCGCTGATGGCACCGTCGACAGGTGCCCAGACCGTATAGAAGCGGGGGCTGTTGAGGGCTTCCGAGAACTTGCACTTCTGGGCAAGGGCAGCAAACTTCGTCAGCTGCTGGTCGCTGCTGATATTCTCCCACAACGTCTTGTTGGCACCTGGGCGTGCATCGGCCGGCACCGAGTTGTAGTCGTCATAGTCAGTGCAGCTGGTGACTGCGGCACCGCCGCAGCACAGCAAACAAGCGACGAGATAATTCTTCATATTCTTGGTAATCATAATTATTCAATTCTCAATTATCAGTTCTCAATTGTTTAGTACCAGTCCTCGGTCATGGTCTGACTGTTGACAATGTCGAGCGGCACCAGTTCCACGAAGTCGAACGACCAGCCGAGGTTGGTGTCGTTCACCAGGTTCTTGATGCGCAGCCAGTAGTCCTTGCCCTGCTCAAAGCGCTGGGTGGTGATGATGCGTCGCAGCATCATCGTGCCGTAGCCGGTCTCCGAGCGGCAGCTGGTGGAGCCGATGATCTGGCTGGCAGCCGAGTAGATGTCGTCCTCTGAATAGGTCAGCGGGTCGGTAATCGTATTATAGGTACCGCGCGAGAAGGATGCCGGTGCACGCATATAGCCGCGCACGTGCATACGCTGGTCGCTCTCGACGCCGCAGTCCGACGTCTCGTCGTCGGCGCGGTTCACGATGTCCTCATAACCGATGGTTGCGTCCTGATAGGGGTTGGCGCAGGCGTCGAAGGGGATGCCGATGGCCACCATATCCGACTGTTTCGACGAGTTGCCGAGATAGAACTGCATCAGTCCGCCGCGACCCATCGGGGGGTAGATGATGCGCAGCTCATACTCGCCCGTCGGCACATGAGGCAGTTTGATGGCGAAGTCGTAGACGTCCCAACCCTGGAACTGGTCAGAGTTGTGTGCACGCCAGGCACCCATCACGTTGAAGCGGAGCAGCGTACCGGGGTTGTAGCAGACGATGTTGTCGAAGTAGTTGTTCTGGAAGGCTACGCGGTTGCCGTCGCCGCCGCCGTTGAGGGCACTCACCTCGGCGGGCGTAGCGCCGCGAAGTCCGTTGTTGATGAGCTCGTAGAGGAAGGTCGACGAATCGAAGCGCAGACGCTCATAGAGGGCGTTACGGGCGTTCTCGTCGTACTTCAGAATACCCTTGATGCGGTGGATATAGCCGTTGAGGGTCTCGACGCTCTTATTGCGGTCGACGGGCACGCCGGCGAACTTCAGCACGTGGTCGCCGTCGCCCGGTGTTCCGAAGAGTCCGAGCTTCGAGGTCAGCGTGTTGTTCGTCAGGTAGCGGTTCAGCCACAGGTCCTTAGTGGTCTTGGGGTTGGTCTCCCACACCTTCAGGATGGTGTTGGGGAGCATCGTCTCGAAGTACTCCTGAGGCTCGTAGCCGAAGCAGAAGTTCCACGACGAGTTGGTCTGTGCGTTCTTCTCGTAGACGATGCGGTCGATGGGCATGCCTGCACGCAGGATGTGATAGGCCACAAACATGTTGACGACGTTGAACGGGTTGGTGTAGTCGTCGCCCGTGCTGATGGTGATGCCCTTCTCGCTGATATAGTCGTACCAGGCAGCCGAACCGGCGTACCACTCAACACACTTCTTCTTCAGGTCGTCGAAGCTGTTGATGCCGGCAGCGCGGAACACGTCGTCGGTCTCGGCAAAGACGGTCCACTTCACCATACACTCCTTGGGGTAATAGAGCGAGTTGCCGTCGCGGTCGTTGTGGTTGGTACCCAGGTCGTAGGTCACCGGCGTGCCGTCGGGATTGCGCTTGGCCTCGATGGTCAGCGTGTCGGTATAGCCCGTAGCCTCGAGGGCTGCGTAGAAGATGCTGAGGTCCTTCTCGCCCTCGACGCGCAGCTGGTCGTCAGTGGTACGGTCGGAGCGGGGAATGACGGTCGAGCAGACGTGGAGGATACCGTTGATGGCCTCGATGTCGCCGTCGACGATGGCCGAGATGTCGTTCAGACTGGTCAGTCCGACGTAGTCCTGATTGTAGGCATCTACGCCGAAGGTGCCCACGCGGATGCTGCGGCCCGTCTTCATCGTGGTCCATGTGGTGGCCGTACCGTCGAGGTCGACCTGCAGATGCTCCTCACCCGAGAGGTGGAAGCGTGCGATGTCGTCGCACAGCGAGTCTGACATCAGGTTCACCTTCGCCATCACGTCGAGGCTGTTCCAAGCGGCGTCTTCCTTGATGCCGTTGTGCTTCAGCTTGGCCTTCGAGATGAGGTACGACTCGTCCTTATAGAGACTATCCAGATAGGCGTTCACGCCGTCGTTCATCGGTGCGAAGCAAGTGTACTGTCCGTATGTGCCCATATACTTGTCGAATCCGCCTTTCTCGAGTATGCGGTAGAAGGCGCTCAGTTCGGGGCGGTCGCGCAGCAGCTCGGCGATGGTCTTCTCGTCGGACGAGAAGAGGTTCGACCCGTCGGGTTCCTCCGTACAGGCGATTGAACCGCAGACGACGCAGATTGCACAGATGAGATATTTTGCTTTGGTAATCATATCTTTACTTTTTACCTTATTATATTTAATACTTGGACGAAGATTTATACACAGGGTTCTGCACGAGGTTGGGGTTCAGCTCGACCTCGTCCTGATTGATCGGCATGTAGAGATAGCGCTCGTCGCGAATCTTGGCACGCATGGCTGTGGGCACGGCATACTTGCGGAGTGCCAGCTCGAAGAATTCCTCACTGTTGGGCACGAATGCTTCCGTCAGCTTTCTCTTCAGGTCAGCCTTCTGCGAGGTATGACGGTAGTTGAAGCGCATCAGGTCGAACCAGCGCTTGCCCTCGAAGCAGAGCTCACGGGCACGCTCGGCCATCACGAGTTCCTCCATGCGGTCGCGGTATGTAGCGTACTTCAGTGCATACGACGTCTTGTTGGCGTCAGAGAGTGCACGGTCGTTGATGAACTTGCAGATGTTGAAGGCCTCCTCGTTGCGGGTATCGCCCTCAGCCTTGCCGCCCAGTTCGTAGAGCTGCACCAGGGCCTCGGCCTTCATCAGCATCACGTCGGTAAGGCGGTAGAAGATCCAGTTGCGGTTCATCGTGTTCGTACGACCGCCCGAGGGGCTGCCCTCGGCCGTGTTGTTCGTGCCGGCCGATGAGAGTGCCACAAACTTGCGCACGTCGTACTGCTCGGCAGTACCCGTAGCATCATAGACGTATTCGAACAGGCGCTGGTCGGCACCGTTCATCCAGACGCCCTTACCGGTGGCATCGACCGAGCCGTACACCTTCGATGCCTTCAGGTAGCCATAGCCGTTGCCGCTGGCACTGTTGTAACGGTAGTACATCTGGTCGAGTCCGGTGTTGGCGGCATTCGAGAGGCGGAACTGCAGCTCGAATATGCTCTCGTCGGCATTCTGTCCGCTCTGGCCGAAGAGGTCGCCGTACATCTCGCTGTAGCTGGAGAGGTAGTACTCCTGTTCCTCGTCGTCGCCAGCAAAGCGGCGGCGCGAAGGACTCTGTTCGTAGGCCTCCTTTTTGGCGGCAATGACCTTGTTGCAGTACTCGATACAGGCCTCATAGTCGGCAGCGTCGCGATTGACGGAGCCGCGCCAGAGGTAGATGTCGGCGAGCACGGCGTTGATGCCGTCCTGGTTCAGGTAGCCCTTGTCGCGCCAGTCGCCGAACGTGTTGGCAGCGACGGCATACTTCGAGGCCTCCTTCAGGTCGTTGATACACATGGTGAGCACACTGTCGGGCGTAGCCTGCGGCGCATTCAGGTCGTCGCTGCTGTTGAGGTAGGCCCCCGGCGTCACAGGGACATCGTGGAACACCTTCGTCAGGTAGAAATAGCAGAACGCCCGCAGGGCGAGCACCTGCGCCTTGTTGGCATCGTAGTCGCCGCGCATGTAGTCGGGGTCGACGGCTATCACGTCCTCAGCCTTCTCGAGCACGAGGTTGCAGTAGTTGATGGCCGAGTAGAAGGGATACCACGACGTGAAAGTGTTCTCGGTCTCGATGTTGAGCGAGTAAATCTGCTGCAGGGCCGTGCGGTAGGCAGCACTGGTGGGCAGCGACGAGGCCACCGTGAGCTCGTCGGAGCGGAAGTCGCCCCAGACTATCATATTGCGAATGGCGGCCTGGTCGCGCAGCTGTGCGTATGCCGTAGCCACGACAGCCTCCACCTCGCTCTTCTTCTGCCAGAAGTCGTCGTCGACGGTCTTGTTGTCAGGCAGGATGACCGTGTCGACACACGAACTCAGCGCGACGCTTGCAAATATTATAGAAAGAATCTTTTTCATAATTATCAATTGTCAATTTTCAATTATCAATTATCAATTCTTTTAGAATCCGAAGTTGAGACTGGCAGTAATCGACTTCGACCTTGGTGTGGTAGCACCGTCGGTAGCCGGCGAGTAGGTACCGGATGCGACTTCCGGATCGATACCCGTGTACTTCGTCCAGCAGAAGAGGTTGTTCAGCGTCACGTATGCCGACAGCGTGTTCAGACCGAGCTTCTTGACGGTATTCTTGGGTACGCTGTAGGAAATCTGCAGGTTGTTGAAGCGCAGGAACGAGCCGTCCTCGACGAAGCGCGAGCTCACCTGGTAGTTGTAGCCCGTGCCGTAGAGTGCGCGCGGAATCTCGGTCACGTCGCCGTCCTTGCGCCAGCGGTAGGTCACCGACGAGCACTGGTTCTGGGTGCCGTACATGCTCTCCAGCCCCATGCGTGCGGTGTTGATGATCTTGTTGCCCCAACGGTAGTTGAAGCGTGCCACGAGCTTCCAGCTGTCGTACTGCAGCGTGATGTTGAAACCACCCTGCATCTTGGGCAGCGAGTTGCCTAAGTACTTGATGTCAAGCTCGTTGATGTTACCGTCGTGGTTGACGTCCTCGTAGATGGCATCACCACCCTTGAACTCATACTCAGTGTCACCATAGTAATAGGCCAGGTGCTTGGGAACGCCGGTGTTGGTCATGATGACCTTGCCCTTCTCGTCGATGGCGACGGGGAAGGTCTTGCCCTCGGCGAGCTGCTGGTTGATCCACTCCTCGTAGTTCCAGTCGTAGTTCTCGCCACGGGCCTTGGCCTGAGCCTGCAGCTGCTGCTGCTTGGTGTTGTAGTTGGTCAGGTAGTCGTAAGAGTACTGATAGACGCCGTTGTAGTTATAGCCATAGATGGAGCAGAGCGGGTCGCCGACAACCACGCGGCTGAGCACCGAGCTGGAGCCGCGGCGGCTGTAGCTGGGCTGCGAGTTCATGTTGTCGAGCACGCGCTGGTCCATCTCCAGCAGCTTGTTCACGTTCTGGGCCATGTTGAAGCTGGCTGATACCGAGAACTTCTTCACCTTGACGAACTTGTTGGCGTTGACGGTCAGCTCCCAACCCTTGTTCTCCATCTCGCCGACATTGCCGTACGAGATTGTGGTCGACGTGTTCCAGGCGGCCGACGTGGGAATGGGGATGCCTCTCATGATGAGGTCCTTGGTCTTCTCGTCGTAGAGGTTGAGGTCGATCTCGAACATATCGTCGAGCAGTCCGACGTTGAAGCCGAGGTTCACACCGATCTTCTTCTGCGGGCGCAGGTCGTCGAGCTTCATGCCGCTCATCGTGGTGAAGTAGCCCGAGCCGTAGCGTCCGGCGCGCGAGGTGTACTGGTTGAAGTAGTTGTCGACCGACACGCTCGAGCTGCCCGTGATACCCCACGAGCCGCGGACACCGAACATCGAGACATACTTCTTCAGCGGGGTGAAGAAGGGTTCTTCGCTCAGGTTGTAGCGCAGCGAGACGTTGGGCGAATAGAACCAAGGGTTCTTGGGACCGAACTTCGAGCTGCCGTCGGCACGGAGTCCGAAGCCGATGTTGTAGCGCGACTTGTATGAGAAGTGGGTCTGATACACCCAGTCGTGCCAGGCCGACTTCATCGTGGCGGGCTGGTTGTCCATATTCAGCAGGTGGGCGTCGATGGTAGCCGACTCAATGCCGTTGGGAATCGAGCTCTGGCCCAGATACTGGTAGGTGTTCTTCTGCGTACCTGCCTCGTAGTAGGCCATCATCGTCAGGTAGAAGTCCTCGTTCTTGAAGGCGGGCGTGAAGGTGAGCTTCATGCGCGAGCCCATCTTGAACTGGTTGGTCTCCGTATTGGTGATGTAGTTATAGTCGTTGTCGGTATAGCTGCCGTTCGACAGGCTGCCCGGCATGAAAGTAGGCTTCGAGTAGGCATAGATGTCGAAGTAGACGCGGCCGTCGAAGGTCAGGCGGTGCTTGCCGTTCTCCGTGCCCAGGAGCTCGTACTTGATGTTGAAGTCGGGCACGATGCTGTAGGTCTGCTCCTTCTGCCACGAGTGGTTGGCGTAGGCCACGGGGTTGCCGATGGCCACGACGTCCTGCAGCTGCGTCGAGGTGTAGTTGCCGTCGTCGGGCGTCATGCCGGTCATGGTCGGGTTCATCAGGAAGAACTCGCCCGTGTTGTTGCCGAAGCGGTCGTAGCGGTAGATGCTGGCGTTGGGTGCCATTGCCAGTGCCATGGCGAGCAGGGCACTGTTCGAGCTGTTGTTCTTGCTGCTGCCGTAGGTGTAGTTCTTCAGGTTGTCCGTATAGGTCAGCGCGAAGTTGGTCGAGAAGCGTATGCGGTCCGACACGTTGTAATCGAGCACCAGGCGCGTGGTCAGACGGTCGAGGCGCTGCTTGATGACCGTTCCCAACTGGTGGTTGTAGCTACCGGAGATGCGGAAGGTGGCCTTCTGGCCGCCACCCGAGACGTTGATGTTGGCCTCGTGCTGCTCACCGAACTGCTTGATGGCATCGACCCAGTCAGTGTTCTTGTTCCAGTTGTTGGCCTCGGCCCACGACTCGGCGGGCACGTAGTTGATTTCATTGATGGTGGCTGTAGCCGACGAGCTCTGCGTGGGGTTGTAGAACTCCTCCTTGAGCATCATCGTGTAGTTGTCACCGTTCAGCAGGTCGTAGCCGCTCGGCATCCACGTACCCGTGAACTTATAGCCCATCGTCACGCGGGGTTTGCCGCGCGCACCGCGCTTGGTGGTGATCATGATGACACCGTTGGCACCCTGCGAGCCCCAGATGGCCGTTGCGGCAGCATCCTTCAGCACGCGGATGTCGGCAATATCATCGACACTGACGGCGAGCAGCGACGAGAAGGCTTCCTCGTCGGCACTCTCGAAGTCGATGTCGGATGAGTTATAGTCGAAAATCTTGTCGTCGACGACAATCAGGGGCTCGGCCGAGCCGTTCAGCGTCGACACACCGCGCAGGCGCATCTGCGTACCGGCACCGAGGTTACCTGAGTTGGTCACGATGTCGAGACCGGCAATCTCACCCTGCAGGGCCTCGTCGGCCGATGTGAAGGCCATACCCTCGACGTCCTGTAGGTTAAAGGTCTGCTGCGAGACGGTCACCTCGCGCTTGTCGATGTTCAGACCGCCTGATGTGGCACGGCGCCCCACCACCTTCACCTCGCCGAGGGTCGTCTTGTCGTCCTCGAGCTTGATGTTGAAGGTCTTCTGGTCGCCGATGGTGAGTATCTTCGTCTTGCTTCCCACGTATGAGACGACGAGCTTGTTCTTCGGGTTCTTGATCTCCATGGAGAAGTTACCCATCATATCAGTCTGCGTGGCACTGATGATACGGTTGTTGGCATCGCGCTCAACCACGTTGGCCATCATCACCGGCCCCATAGCGTCTTCCACCGTACCTGATATGACTCTGCCCTGTGCCATCACCGCCTGGGCGACAATGGTAAGCAGGAGTGTCAGTAGGATTTTTATTCTTGACATACTATAATTATCAGTTATCAATTCTCAATTGTCAATTATCAATTCTCTTTATCAGTACTGCCTGTTGCTGTTGAAACACAGGGGGGTGTCGATACCGTGAACGGTCACGAAGGCCGAGGTCTCGATTGACTTGTAGGTGCCGTACGAGGAGTTGCTCTCCGAGGTCGTGATGTCGCGGGCAATGAGGTTGGCAGTGGCGGAAGAGGCGTTGACGGTCACGGACGTACCGGAGGCATCCCTCACGGTCAGCTTGTCGCCGCCGCCGGTGACAGTCAGCGTCTGCGCTATACCGAGCGCGTTCGAGGCGAAGGTCGAATAGGCCGGCTCGGGCGTCGTCTGACCCGTCTTGGGGTCGTAGTTCTTGAAGTAGCGGTCGGCGAAGAGCGAGCTGTTCTGCGTGTGGTAGCGCACGAACTTGGTCATCTTCTCCAGCTGCTCCCTCACGTATTCGGAGGCCTGGCTCTGGTCGGCGAAGCCATACTGGCCGGCAACGGCCTCCCAGTTGTCGACGATGGCCATCACCTGCTTCCAGGTGGGCAGCCCCATCGTCTGCTGGGCCTTCACCATAGCCTCGTAGGTGGGGGCATAGATGGTGTAGTTATAGGCACTGAGCATACCCCAGTTGTCGTTGTCGTCGATGATGCGGTAGGCCTTCAGCTTGGTGTTCTTCTGGGCCTCTGTCTCGCTGCCGGTCAGGATGCCGGCGAAGCTGTAGATGTCTTCGTTGTTGAACTGCAGGCAGAAGTTCAGGAAGTGGTCGTACTCGGGCAGGGCCACGTCGTAGTCGGCCTCAGCGTCGTAGAACTCGGGGCGCGACAGCGTCTGCATGACGGTCGTAATGGTGGGCTGCAGCGGGAAGTCCAGACGGTAGACGGTGCCGTTCTCTATCTTGGCATCGGGGCTGTTCGCGTCGAAGGTCTCGGTGATTGTCGACCACTGCGAGGGGTCTGACTGCTGCAGGCCGCCGGCCACCTTGTTGCCGTCGACGACGACGGTGCCGCCGTGCTTGGTCTTGTAGTAGCGGTTGCCGTAGAGTCCGTACTGCGGATTGCCCTTACCCGTCTCGGTCGAGTCGGCCAGCACGATGGTGCAGTAGTCGAGCAGGTCCTTGATCTGGCTGTTGAAGATGCCCGACTCGATGTTGATGTCCTGGGCATTGGCAGCCTCGACGTAGGAGCTGAGCTGGTTGTAGGGGCCCGACTGGTAGATGTATTTCTTGACCAGCACGTGGAAGGAGCCGTCAGCCTGCGGGTCGAAGCGGAAGCGCAGTCCCTTCAGGCCGTCGTCGTCCTTGACCGACGTGGGGTCGATGACGATGAACTGCGTCTCGTTGTCGGTCGGCACGAACAGTCCGTAGCGGGCCTTCATCGAGAGCAGGTAGTAGTACATGTCGGCACCGAGCTTCGAGGGCACACCGGCGGTGGCCTGGTGGTCGTTCAGCATCTCGCCCATCGTGCGCATATCCTTATATACAGAGGCGGGACCGAGCACTGAGTTGTACAGCTTCGGACCGAAGAGCTTGTTCATTTTGTAGATGACGCCGTTGTTGCCGATGGTGACGTCGTAGTTGCCGTCGCTCTTGCGGATGATGTCGTTCTTCGTCACGTCGAGGAACTCGAAGGCGTCGTTCTGCACCGTTGCAAACGTGCTGGGCACCGTCTTCGTCAGGTAGGGCTTCATCACGTTGTTCAGGATGCTGGCAAATATCGACGGGTCGTTGTTGTAGACGGCGTCGAGGTGGGCGTTGAGGTTGGCGGCCGAGAGGTCGAGCGACGGGTCGCCCAGGTTCTTCAGAATGTAGGCGGCCTCCTTCAGGAAGTAGTCCTCGACGGCCTTGTCGTCGGGGGCCAGGAAGGCGGCAATCTCGGCATCGTCGTTGCTCGAGCCGCCCTTCAGCGTCGGGTTATAGTAGTTCCAGCCTGGGTCGAAGTCGAGCAGCTGGTTGTCGGCTACGGTCATGCCGCGCACGGGCTGTGCCAGCTTGGAGCGCTGCGAGTTCTTGCTCAGGTAGCGGATGGCGTAGACCGTGTCCGTCGTGCCCGTCTCGGTACTCTGCTCGGTCAGCGTCAGGTCGGGGTCGGGGAAGCTGTAGTAGTCCAGCATACGCGAAATATAATGTGTATCGCTGCCCGCACGCAGAATCTGGGCCATGTTGCCGGGGTTCACGAGCACCTCGTCGAGCTGGTGGATGTAGCCGTTCTGGCAGACCACGTCGCCCTTCACCACCGTGCGGTCGAAGATGTAGGCGGCACCGTCGACATAGTCGTGGCCGGTCAGCACCTTGAAATCGCTGTCGTCGCCCGTCACGGTCATGTTGTTGTTCAGCATGTACTCACCCGTCAGGTGGACCATCGGGGCCACCGTGTTGTCGAAGACGGCCTGGATACCGTTGCCGCTCTTGAAGCGTGCGAAGTACTTGTTGTTGGCAGGCATGTCCTGAGCGGCCAACGGCGTCACGGCATACGACAGGCGCATGTTCGTGGCGTGCTTCACTAACTGTCCCTGCAACATGTTTCCGGCGCTGTTCTGCAGGTTGGACAGCGTACCGACCAGAATGGCGTTGTCGAGCATCGTCGAGAACAACAGTTCCGCCTTCTGAGCGTGCGTCAGCTGCTCGTAGCTGCTTGCGCCGAACTTGTTGTTACCACCGGCAAAGAACCGTGCGAAGGCGTCGTCGTTAGCCGGGAAGATGGTCTTACTACCCGTCTTGTTCAACACCTCCGCATAACCCATGTCCTCAATCAGCCTGCAGTACGTCTTGAACGTGCCCTGCAGCTGCGACGGGTCTTGTAGCTCTTTGTAGATACTCTCGCCAAGCCAGGATGGCAATTCTCCCTCCGGCACCACGTAGTCCTTCGTGCATGAGCCTAAGCCCAAGCACAATAGGGAGGCATACAAAAAGAGTTTTTTCATAAAGGTTTGTTTATTATTTGCTTTTGATTTGTCAGTTAGTAACGTTATCGGACTGCAAAGTAACAAAAAAACATCCGAATCTGCAACTTTTTGCCGCCCTACTTTCTTTTTTTCTCATTTTTCACATTTCATTTCTCATTTTTTAGTGTCGCAACAAAGGGTTAAACCCGAATCGGTCATTAGAAATTTTTGGAACAGAAAAGCACTGATAGGCACGGTTTTCCATAGAACGGCAAAATGAAAGCATATCGTTACGTATCATGCCGTGTCTTCCTGTACTAAAGACAAGTTAACATCCGTCAATCCGTCACCGCCGCCCTATCCGCCTCATGCTGAGTGGGTTACGGGGTGACGGATGATGGTGACGGGTGACGGATGGCTATATGCTCCGACGGCTGAAATGATTAACGGGCTGTGAACAATGATTCACCGCCCGTGAACATCTGGCACAGAGGCTTGGCACATGGGGGTGCGCCGTGCATCCGTCATCCGTCACCATCATCCGTTACCACGCATCCGCTTGACTGTCTGACGTTTACGTGACTGTGACGGATGTGACGGATTATTTTTAAAAAGATATTTGTAAAAATGACGGCAGATTTGGGGTTCGTCCGAGCTACTGCTTCAGCTTGAAGGAATTTTCAATGCTGCTCAGTTCGGCCTGAAAAGCCTTATCGACCTTCAGCCGCTCCTCAATAGTGGAACAGCTGTGAAGCACTGTCGAGTGGTCGCGGCCACCGATGAGCTGGCCTATGCGCGAGGCGGGCATCTTCGTGTACTTCTGAGCCAGATACATGGAAACCTGACGCACCAAGACGTAGTCACGCTTGCGGCTCTTGCTGAAGACATGCTGCTGGGGAACGTTGAAATGGCCGCACACTTTCTCTACAATGTCGTCAACAGTCAGCGGATGGTTATCAACCTTGACAGCGCGCTTGATGACGCGCTCGGCCAAACGCATGTCCACCGACTTGTTATAGATGATGGAGTTGGTAAGCAACGAGTTGACGACGCCCTGCAGGTCACGGACAGAGCCATTAGCCGACTCAGCAATAAACTGAATGACATCAGCTGGAATCTTCAGACCGTCATGGCGGCACTTAGCACTCAGAATGTCGATTGAGAGCTGTACATCGGGCTTCTCCATCTCGGCAATGAGCCCGCACGAGAAGCGTGTCAGCATACGGTCGGTCAGCCAGTCGAGGTCGACAGGCGGACGGTCGCTGGCCAAGATAATCTGTTTGCCAAGACGGAACAGGTGGTCGAAGACATGGAAGAAAGTGTTGACGGTCTTCTCAGCCGTAGCCCATTCCTGAACGTCATCGATAATCAGCACGTCGATGGTCTGGTAGAAGTTGATGAAGTCATTGACGGTGTTGCGGCGGCTGGCATCAGTGAACTGCACCTGGAACAGGCGGGCAGAAACATAAAGTACGCGCTTCTGCGGAAACATCTCCTTGATGCGCACGCCAATGGCGTTGACGAGGTGGGTCTTACCGCACCCCGACGGTCCATAGAGGAAGAAGGGGTTGAAGGTTGACTTTCCCGGACGCTCAGCAATAGCCAGGCCGACGGTACGCGGCAGCTTGTTTGAGTCGCCCTCGATGAAATTGTCGAACGTCTGGTATTTGTTGAGCTGGGGATTCAGGTCGCATGGCGCAGTATCGAGAACCGTCGGCGAGAGGTTGGCACGAGTGCCAGGCTGCGGCTCGTCAATGTCGGCGGGTTTATCGGCCTCCACGTCCTGAGTCAGTTTGTGAGCACTGTCGGTCACGATGCGATAGTTGAGTCTGACCTTTGCCTTGAAGCCGTTGGTCAGCGCCCAATACATCAGCCGTATGTAGTGCTGCTCCAGATATTCACAGAAGTAGGCACTGGGAACCTGCAACAGCAATGTGGCATCGCTTTCCGAATAAGACTCGAAAACGATTGGTTCGAACCACGTTTTGTACTGTTGCTCGGTGACGTTCTGCCGAATCAGCTTCAGGCAGTTGTCCCATAGCGCCTTATGACTGTTTTGCATCTGGCGTTTTAAGTTATTTAATAATAATGTTATAAGATTTCTCTTATGGTTTTAAATATCGAGTGCAAAGTTCGCCTTTTTTTTTGAATTACGCAAATACGCATTTTTTTACACCAAAAAGTTTCCCACGTAACTGACTATCTTAACGACATTTAGGATGTTTCACAGTTTTTCTGAAAGCAAGACTATTGCAAATATAGAACTCCCTGTCATTCAGTACATTGCGATTCATGCAATCGGACTTTCAGGAAAATTATTATTTAGACAAAAATAAAATTACTTATCTTTCTTGCCAAAAACCGAGAAGTGAACGTAGCGCTTCGGATGGTTCTTTAAATCAATCATCAACGAGTCGGCATGCATCATCGTCGCATTCAGATTGTTATACAGTCCGGGGTCGCGCATAAGCAGCCCTAAAGTGCCTTCGTCCGAGTTCAGACGGGCCGTCAACTGCTCCACATTGTGCATGGTTTGGTCGACCTTAGCCATCGTTGAGGCGATGTCGAGTGTTGTCAGACTATGGGTCAGGGTGTCGGCATTGGCCATCACGCCGTCGGCCTTACTCATGATGCCGGGCAACTGGCGGTTCAGGCTCTGCGTCAGCAGGTGCAACTGCTGGGTAGTGGTTGTCAGTCCGGCAGTGATATTCTCAACGTTATGAAGAGACTGGGCAATGGTCGGGTCGGCCAGCAGCGTATTGACCGAAGCCAGTATGGAGTCGAGTTTGGGCAGCATTTGCTCTATCTGGGGCACCATACCGGCAGCCTTCGCCATCAGGCCCGAAGCAGTCTGTCCTACAATGGTGTCGCCGACGGCCATCTTGCCGCCCAGCGGGTCGCCTAACTTCAGCTCAAGACGCACGTTGCCAAGCAGGTCGCTTGCAATCTCGGCCGATGTTCCCTGTGGCAGCACCAATTGCTCGTCAAGCCCGACAGAGGCAATGATGTGGTCAGGTTGGGCATAGTTGCAGTCGATAGACTCTACAGTGCCTACCTTCACGCCGTTGACATAAACGGGACTTGAGGCCGACAGTCCTGTGACATCGTCGAACAAGACCACGTAGCTGTTGCCTTCAGAGAACATGCTCAGTCCCTTCAGGAACTTCATGCCAAAGAATAATATCACCAGGCCAAGAATGGCCACAAGTGCAATCTGTACTTCCTTCGTTAAGAATTTCATGACAATCTTTTTAATATCTTTACTTCTTACCTTTTCTTTTTTTATACTCGCGTATAGCCTCGTTGACATCCATCTTCTTGTCGCCTCGGAAAGCAATGATGAAGGCCTCCGGGAACTTCGGGAGCACCTGCTTGCGAAGCTGGTAGATTTCCTGGTAGTTGGTCGACGCGCCGACAGTGTACTTATAGATACCGCCCTCGCGGTAGTAGGCAGCGTCGGTACGTCCTTTCAGCAGACGGTTGCCAGGCTTCAGCACACTGCCGCTTGTCAGAATCTGGACTTTGAAGACAGGAGCCTCGTCAGCGGTGGCAGGCTCTGCGGGCTTCTCGTCAGTGGCAGGCTGCGGCAACAGCGTCTGGGGGGCTGGCTGTTCCATGGGCTGTTGCGTATTCTCGGCGGGCTGTTGCAGATTCTCGGCGGGCTGCTGCTTCCCGTCCGGCTGCTTTTCCTCCGCCGGGGCAGGATCCGGCAACTGAGCTATTGGCTTGTAGGGCACCTTGATGTTGGGCGCCACCTTATTTTTATAAGCTACGAAAGCGTTGTAGAAACCGCGTGTGTACTGCTGCAGGGCACGGTCGCTGTTCATGTACTGCTCCTCGTCGGGGGTAGAGATGAAGCCCAGCTCCATCAGGCAGGCAGGCATCGACGTCAGGCGCAGCACGGCGAGGTTGTCCTGATAGACGCCCTTATCTTGACGCCCCGTTGCCGAGCAGATGTTCTTCTGCATGAATTTGGCCAGCTGGATGCTGTTCTCCAGGTTCTTGTCCTGCACCAGTTCGAAGAGGATATTGCTCTCGGGCGAGTTAGGGTCGAAACCCTCATAGTGCTGCTGATAGTCCTTCTCGTAGAGGATGACGGAGTTCTCGCGCTTGGCCACCTCCAGGTTCTCTATATAGCCCTGCTTGTTGCCGTCGCGACGGCTGCGGCCCAGTGTGTAGGTCTGGTAGCCGCGGGCAACATGTCCTTTCGGCAGAGAGTTGATGTGTACGGAGACGAAGAGGTCGGCCTTGGCCTTGTTGGCAATCTCGGCGCGCTGCCACAGTTCGATGAAGCGGTCGGTCTTACGGGTATAGATGACATTCACATCAGGACAGTTCTGCTCGATGATGCGACCGAAGGCCAGTGCATAGCGCAGCGTGAGCGTCTTCTCCTTCGAAATCTTACCCTTGGCTCCAGGGTCACCGCCGCCATGACCGGCATCGATGCACAGCGTAAAACTTTTCTTCTGGGCAGCGTCCACAGACAGGGCGAGGCTCAGGAGTATTACAAGGATAGCGGTCAGTCTTCTGTATATCATTTGTGCAAAGGTACGGCTTTTCCGTTAAAAAAGCTATAATGTCGGCTCAGATTTATCATTTATTAAGTGTAGCTCCACACCGGCACCCTCGCCGTCGGCACCCATCGGCGGGCATGTCTTGGTCAGCCAGAGGTCGATGGAGGTGATCTGCGGGAAGTCGCGCAGCAGGGCTTTTGCAATGCGGCCGGCTACATGCTCCAGGAGTTGAGATGGGAGAACCATCTCACGCTGTACAAGGCGGTAGACGGCGGCGTAGTCGAGGGTGTCGGCGACGGCGTCGGAGTCCATCGACGCCTGCCACGGGTAGCCGATGCGCAGGGTGACGGTGAAGTCGCCGCCAACCTGGCGCTCCTGGGGCAGCACGCCGTGCAGCGCCCTAAACCTCAGCTTCTCCAGTCGGATGTACGTCTGCAGTTTCATCGGCAGGTTCTGTTACGTCGGCAGCACCGCCGGCATATTTCTTCAAGGCGCGCTCAACGCCAACCTTCCACGTGTTGATGTTCTCGTTCTGCAACTGCAGCGAGGCCACGAGCTTGATGACGTGATTGATGGGCATGCGGTAGCGCAGCACGCCGGAGATGAGCTTGGCATAGTTCCAGTACTCGGGGTTGAACTTCTCCGAGAGTCCCTCGACGGTGGTCTTGTAGCCGCGCTTGTTCTCGAACTGGAAATCGTAGCGCTTTGTGCCGTCGGGGTTCACCTGTTTCAGAATTTTTCCGCGTGTAACGGTCTTAGGCAACACAATGCCCTCGTCGTCGTCCTGAAGACCAGTAAAGATTTCGTAGGGCCGGCCGTCGAGCAATCCCACCAAGGCCACCCACTTCTCCTTATTGTTCTGGAAGCGCACCACGTCGCACTCCAGCACCTGCGGTCGCACCTCGGTGACATCGGGATGCCGGTTCCCGATGGCGTATTCGAGGGCCTGGACCGACAGTTGTGTCAGTGCTTTTGCTTCCTCCGGACGGAGAGACTTCATACAGCGACTAAGCATGTCGGCAATCACATTCTCGGCCATAGGGTTCTCTCCCTTCTCGCTGATGCGTGCCAAAGCACGCACCACCTCGTTCAGATTCTGTTCCGTTGTCATACTATACAATTTAATAATGCTGCAAATATCGGTAAAAAAAGTGAAACGGCCAAATAATTCCGAGAAAAAGTAGTCTAAGGCTTGCTGATATCGTCGAAAGGCAGACGGTAAGTGCAGCCGTTCTTCCACTCCGAACAGCCATAGGCCGTCCTACCCTTGACAACATGGCCCTTGCCACAGAGGGGACAGGGCTGGCCGACGACAGGCGTCGACTCCGCCTTCTGGCGCTGGGACTTACTCTTCGGTGCTGACTCAGCCTTCGGCGACTTCACTTTCTTCAGCTCTGCATCTGTGAGAACGGTGACACGACGGTTCGACGAGTCGCTCATCACCTCACTGACAATCTCAGAGACTTGGGCCTTGAGTTCCTCGATAAACTGCTGGGCATCGTATTTCTGGTGCTCTATGTCGCGGAGTTTCTTTTCCCAGATGCCTGTCAACTCACAGCTTTTCAGCAGTTCCTCGCGGATGAGGTCTATAAGCTCGATACCCGTCGGCGTAGCAATAAGCCGTTTGCGGTCGCGCTTGATGTAGTGCCGTTTGAAGAGGGTTTCGATGATGCTGGCACGCGATGACGGACGGCCGATACCGTTCTC
The DNA here is from genome assembly GCA_946185285.1 of uncultured Prevotellaceae bacterium. GTDB lineage: Bacteria > Bacteroidota > Bacteroidia > Bacteroidales > Bacteroidaceae > Prevotella. The sequence goes on along the minus strand of CAMHIS010000007.1, from coordinate 4,328 downwards.
CTTCATGGCAGCGCGCAGGCTTTCATCCTCCACGAACTTGCCTGCTGTCTCCATTGCCCGCAGCAGAGAGGCCTCATTATAATAAGGTGGAGGTGTTGTCCACTTTTCCGTAAGCGTAGGCTTGTGGTCTCCGCTCTCGCCTTTGACAAAGGTAGGAAGGGTACGCTCCTCGTCATTGGTCTTTTCAGGATTCTCGGAATTCTCAGCGTTTTCCGCGGTCTTCTCTCTGACAATGCGCCAACCCGGCTCCAATATTTCCTTACCGGAGACCTTAAACTCCACATCCTCGTCTCCATGAACGACGCCTATCACTGTTGTCGTCGAGAACTTGCAGTCGGGCAGGAAGACACCGATAAAGCGACGGGCCACGAGGTCGTAGACTTTTTGCTCAGCATCGCTGAGGTACTGGGGAACGACACCTGTGGGGATAATAGCGTGGTGGTCGGTGACCTTTGAAGAGTCGAACACGCGCTTGGTCTTCTTCAGAGGCTTGCCGCCGATAGGCTTGATAAAATCAGCGTATGGACTCACACCGCCGAACTTCGTCTGGTAAAGTCCGTTGAGGGTCTGCGGACACTTGGGGTAGATGTCGTCGGACAGATACTGTGTGTCAACACGCGGATAGGTGGTGTACTTCTTCTCGTACAGGCTCTGTATAAGGTTCAGCGTCATCTCAGCCGAAAAGCCGAACTTACGATTGCAGTCCACCTGCAGTGAGGTTAGGTCGTAGAGTTGCGGAGGCTGTTCCCTACCCTCCTTCTTCTCCACCTTCGTCACTTCAAAAGGCTTACCCTCAATGGTAGCAAAGGCTTTTTCACCTTCCTCCTTCGAGGTAAACTTGCCTTTGGTGGCAGTGAACGTAGTATCGCGATAGACGGTGGCCAACACCCAGTAAGGCTCAGGCTTGAAATTCTCAATCTCTTTCTGGCGGTTGACGATAAGGGCGAGGGTCGGAGTCTGAACCCGACCGATGGAGAGCACCTGGCGGTTCTGGCCATACTTCAGCGTATAGAGGCGCGTAGCGTTCATACCAAGGAGCCAGTCGCCGATGGCCCGGCTCAGACCTGCCATATAGAGGGGCTGGTAGTTTTGCTGGTCCTTCAGGTTGGCAAAGCCCTCGCGGATGGCCTCGTCGGTCATCGACGAGATCCAGAGGCGCTTCACAGGGCACTTCGCTCCGGCCTTCTGCATCACCCACCGCTGAATCAGCTCTCCTTCCTGTCCGGCGTCGCCGCAGTTGACGATACTGTCAGCCGCCTGCATCAGCCGCTCGATTGTAGCAAACTGTTTCTCTATTCCGCGGTCAGGGATGAGCTTGATGCCGAAGCGCGACGGCACCATAGGCAGTTGTGTCAGTGCCCACGATTTCCAGGCTGGTGTGTAGTCTCCCGGTTCCTTCAGTGTACACAAGTGTCCGAAGGTCCAAGTCACCTGGTAACCATTACCTTCCATATAGCCGTCATGCGAGGCCGTCGCACCGATTATTCGTGCAATATCCTTGGCTACGCTGGGCTTTTCTGCTATGCAGACTGTCATTTTATTTTTGTCTTTATTATTGATTGAGATTGCAAAGGTACGTTTTTTTTGCAAATTTTCTGTATTTATTCTGATTGTTTCATTTTTTTTTAGTAACTTTGCACCGCTTAAAAGCGAACTATTGTTATAACAAAATAAACTTTTATGAATTTCACTTTGTTAATTACCGTCTTGCTGACGGCATTTACATTGGTGGCGGCAGCTTACCTTGTGGCTAAGCTTATTGGTCCACGCTCATACGCAAAGGTGAAAGGCGAACCCTATGAGAGTGGTATTCCCACCCGGGGTACGTCGTGGATTCCTGTGAGTATAGGCTTCTACCTGTTCGCCATCTTGTTCCTCATGTTCGATGTGGAAACAGTGTTTCTGTATCCGTGGGCAGTTGTGGTGAAAGAGTTCGGTGCGATGGCATTGCTCTCCATCGGGTTCTTCCTTGTAGTATTAGCGCTGGGTCTGGCCTACGCCTGGCGGAAAGGAGCGTTGGAATGGAAATGAAACCGAAAATCAAGTCTATTCCATACGACGAGTGGAACGACAACGAGTCGCTGGAGAAGATTATCGACGAGCTGCACGAGGGTGGCGTGAACGTCATCACGGGTTCGTTGGACAAGCTGATCAACTGGGGGCGTGCCAATTCGCTGTGGTCGCTGACGTTTGCCACGTCGTGCTGCGGTATTGAGTTCATGGCCTGCGGCTGTGCCCGTTACGACTTTGCCCGTTTCGGCTTTGAGGTGACTCGTAACTCACCCCGTCAGGCCGACCTCATCATGTGTGCCGGCACCATCACCCACAAGATGGCTCCTGCCATGAAGCGTCTTTACGACCAGATGGCCGAGCCGAAGTATGTCATTGCCGTCGGCGGCTGTGCCATCAGCGGCGGCCCGTTCAAGTCGAGCTACCACGTGGTGAAGGGCATCGAGGAGATTGTGCCCGTCGATGTGTTCATCCCCGGCTGTCCCCCACGCCCGGAGGCTATCATGTATGGCATGATGCAGCTGCAGCGTAAGGTGAAGGCCGAGAAGTTCTTCGGTGGCGCCAACCACAAGCAGAGCGCTGCAGAGAAGGAACTGGGCGTATCGAACGAGGAGCTGACGTTCCGCTCGAAGCTCGACGACCACCGACGCGAGCCGATTGTGGTGACGGACGTTCCCCAGGAGTTTGTAGAGGAGATGAAGGCTGCGACGGAGTCGCAATCCACAAGAAAGGAGGAGGCTGCAGTATGAAGTTAGAGTTCTTATCATTTGAATTTGGAAAGTTCGTGCAGGAGATGCAGAACTTGAAGGAGAAGAAGGGCTTCGACTACCTCGTCACCATCGTCGGCGAGGACTTTGGCGCTGAAGAGGGCCTTGGCTGTATCTACATTCTTGAGAACACCAAGACCCACGAGCGTTGCTCAGTCAAAATGCAGGCCAAGACGCAGGTTTGCGGCGACGGTATCGCCTCCAACGGGACAGGCGAGACAGACGGACAGCAGTTGTCCTACATTCCTTCTGTTATTAATATCTGGAAAGTGGCCGACCTGCTGGAGCGCGAAGTCTACGACTTCTACGGCATCGTCTTCTTAGGGCATCCCGATATGCGCCGTCTCTTCCTGCGTACCGATTTCAAGGGCTTCCCCTTCCGCAAGGACTGGAAGTTCAACGACGAGTATTCACTGGAGGACGACGTGGAGCCCGACTACGGTTTGGAGTATTACATCGACAAGGACGGTAACCTGCAGTCGAAGCAGAACAAACTGTTTGGCGACAACGACTACGTCATCAACATCGGCCCGCAGCACCCCGCTACCCACGGTGTGCTCCGCCTGCAGACAGTACTTGACGGGGAAACCGTCAAGCGCATCTATCCGCACCTCGGCTATATCCATCGTGCCATTGAGAAGATGTGGGAAGGCATGACCTATCCCCAAACGCTTGCTTTAACCGATCGCCTTAACTATCTGGGAGCCATGCAGCACCGTCATGCACTGGTTGGCGTCATCGAAGAGGCTTTGGAGGTTCAGCTGACCGACCGCATCAAGTACATCCGTACCATCATGGACGAGCTTCAGCGTCTCGACTCCCACCTGCTCTACACCTCGTGTGTGGCTCAGGACCTGGGTGCTCTGACAGGTATGCTTTATGGTATGCGTGACCGTGAGCACGTGCTGAACTGCATGGAGGAGACCACGGGCGGACGACTGATTCAGAACTACTATCGTATCGGCGGCTTGCAGGACGACATCGACCCGAACTTCGTCAAGAACTGCAAGGACCTGGTGAAGTATCTGCGTCCTACGATTCAGGAATACATGGACATCTTCGGCGATAACATCATCACCCATAACCGCTTGGAGAACTGCGGCCCGATGAGCCTTGAGGATTGCATCAGCTATGCTGTCACCGGTCCTGCCGGCCGTGCTTCGGGTTGGAAGAACGACGTGCGCAAGAACCACCCCTACGACATGTACGACAAGGTGGAGTGGGAACAATGTACGCTCAGCGGCTGTGACTCTATGGACCGTTACCTCGTCCACATCAACGAGATGTACCAGAGCCTCAACATCATCGAGCAGCTCATCGACAACATTCCCGAGGGCGACTTCTACGTCAAGCAGAAGCCTATTATCAAGGTGCCCGAGGGACAGTGGTACTATTCGGTCGAGGGTGTGGCCGGTGAGTTTGGCGTATATCTCGACTCTCGTGGCGACAAGAGTCCGTACCGCATGAAGATGCGTCCGATGGGTCTCTCGTTGGTTGGTGCCTTCGACCCGATGCTGCGTGGTCAGAAGATTGCCGACCTGATTGCCACCT
>CAMHIS010000006.1 GCA_946185285.1 uncultured Prevotellaceae bacterium | reverse complement strand
AGAAAATCCCTGAATCGCTTGCCGGTTCGGGGATTTTTGCGTATATTTGCACCGTTTTTTCTAAGCGTTGAGGACATTGCTTTAAATTCTATGTATCAATAACTAAATACTAATATAATATGAATAAGAGTATTTTTGCTATCCTTATCACCGTTTTCATGTTGGTCGGTAAGGCTTATTCCCAGAAAGTGCTTTTGCCTTTCGGACAGTTTACACAGGAACCTTGGGTGGCTTCACATTTCTATGCGCCGAAGGGTGGCGACGCACCAGTCGATAATTGGTATGCCACCGATTTTGACGATTCCGGTTGGGCTGCCATCGAGGGACCTATCAGTACCAAAAACGGTCTTTCCTTTTTTGCTACGTCATGGGAATCAACCAACGGTACCTACTGGGTGCGACGGCACTTCAGCGGGGAGGGTGTTGACAACTATTCATTTGTCTATCTCTACATCTACCATAATGACGGCTGTGAGATTTATCTTAATGGAAGCCAGATATACAACAGTGACAAGTATTTTAACACTATGGTGACGGTCTCTCTAACCGAGGACATGCGCTCGCTCATTAAACGTGGTGACAACGTGTTGGCCATGAAGGTCAGCGACTCCCGCGGCGGACAGGCTTTCCTCGACCTGGGCCTCACCGCCACGAATGAGTTGATACTCGCCAACCCGGATTTCGACAATAACCTGGACGGGTGGACCAGGACAGGGAGCGGCATCCAGCGTGGAGGCCAGAATTACAATAGTGTAGCCCGCTGCCTCAGCAATGCCCCCTTCGACTTTCACCAGACCGTTACTGGCAAAAAGGGTCTCTACAGGCTTCGCGTACAGGCTTTCGAGGGAGTAGAGGATGACTACCTTGACGCCCTCTATAACAAATACCTCACCGACCAGTCCACCTTCTCTTACATCTATGTCGGAGGGAACCGCCATCTTGTGAAAAATATCTATGACGAAGCTACAAGTCAGAATATTTACTCCAGTGTCGGATCTGGCTATTATGAGACGCCCGACTTGCATTTCATCCCCACAGCTATGAACTCAGTTTCATTAGCCTACCGAGCCGGACTCTATGAGAATGAGATGTTTGCCTACATCGACGCCACATCCTTCGATGTTGGTATCGCCAAGGAACAGACCACCAATGCCAGCTTCTGGACCGTATTCGACAACTTCCGTCTAGAGTATATTAGTGAAGTTACATTGGCGACACTTGTCAACAGTATTTCCAGCGTAGCCCAGAAGCCTATGGAGAGTGGCTGCAGAGCGCGCCTTGCTCACCTCAGTGCCGAGCTGAATGCTGCCAACGGCTACGAGGCTAAAGGTCGGCTGCTGGCAGCCATGTCCGATGACTATGTCGCAGCTCTCGTTTCCGCCCGGCAATATGCCCTCGTCAGCGAGTCCATTGATACACTGCAGCAGCACCTTGCCACCGGCACCATGATGTGTCCCGCCACCATTGCCGAGGCGAAAGACTTGATTACCGGGACGAAAACGCGACTGCAGAGCGGCACCATCCCTACTTCCGAGGTCAGGGATGTGGTGGACCTGCTGAACGAACTCAACCGCCGGCTCTCCTACACCTTTGTCGATGTCGTCGTCAGTGAGCCGGGCACACTGGGTGATGGCGTTCTCAAGTATGTCGAAAACTTCTCCGATGTGCAGAGCATCAAGATTTCCGGTACCCTCAACGAAGCCGACATCAACAACTTGCAGAAGAGGCTCATCGAACTGCGCGAAATAGACCTCACAGACCTCAATATGACTGTCATGCCAGAAAGGCTCTTCTATCAGCGTAGCAAAATTGAGATTGTCAGGTTCCCCACACGTCTCACTGCCATCGGCCAGCGCGCCTTCTCTGACTGCGACAACCTGCGGCAGGTCCTCTTGCCCGAAGGGCTTACTACGCTGGGTGAATACGCCTTCTATTCGTGCGACAACAACAAGTACGTCCGGCTGCCATCCTCGTTGAAGGCTGTCAGCGAGAATGCCTTTTATGCCAATGTCCGACTCAAGCAGATTGATTTCGCCGAGGGATTGTCCCTTATCAGTTACGGTGCCTTCTATTGTTGTACTGCCTTGAGAAGCCTTCACTTCCCCAGCACACTGCGCTATATAGCCAGCGATGCTTTCATGGAATGCCGGTGGCTGTCTGACTTATCCCTGAACGAGGGTCTGTACCAGATTGCCGACAATGCATTCAAGAATTGCGATGCTCTTACAGAGGTCACCCTGCCCAGTTCGCTCGTGCTGGCTAATGAGTCGCCATTCGACTACTGCGACAATCTCAAAAAGGTGACGTGCCTTTCCATAGAGCCGCCATACATGACCGACCAGATTCCCTACGGTTTGTCGATGGAGGGCCGTGAGCTTTATGTGCCAGCCATCGCCGTTAATGCTTACAAGCAATCCATCGGATGGGACAAGTTCGAGACCATACAGCCACATGACATTCTGCCGCAGCACATCAACGTCATTGGCGATGTGCGCCTTAGTCTTCCAGACAATCTGCCCGCAGACTATAAGCCGACGATGGATATTATCCACGACAGAATGTGGAGCTATAATGAATATCAATACGGTCATCTCACGGTGACAGGTGAAAGCCTTCTTTCCCTTTCGCACTTCTCGATGGTATGGGATCCCAACATAGCGTATGAAACAGGCAACAACTACAGCTATACCACGCTGATAAACAATTCGCAGATCAGGTCTGACAGTATAGCGGTCACCGTCTTCTTAAGAAACAACCGCTGGAACTTCGTGTCATTCCCGTTTGATGTCAAGGTTGCTGAAATCACGCCAACGGAATCGGGTACCACCAGCTGGACGATACGCCGCTACGACGGGCAAAAACGGGCTAACGGCGAGACGGGAACCACCTGGGTAAAGCTTGTCGCCAATGACGTTATGGAGGCAGGAAAGGGATACATCCTGCAGGCAAACCGCTACGACGGGAACTACCAATACTACAGCGGTCTGGTCTTTAAGGCCTTGAACAATGGCAACAAGAATAACATCTTCCTGGCAGCCGATGCCAATGTGCCTCTTAAAGAATATAACGGTGAATTTGCACATAACCGCTCCTGGAACCTTGTCGGCAACCCCTATCCTTGCTACTATGACACCCGGTATCTGGGTTACAGTTCCCCCATCACGGTTTGGAATATAGACCGTGAAACTTACAACGCATACAGTCCTCTTGACGACAGCTATATCCTCTGCCCGGGCGAGAGCTTCTTTGTACAGTGTCCCCAAGGGGTGAAAGGTATTGTCTTTGACAAGAGCGGTCGCCAGGCCAACAATACGGTACGTGACCGCGAAGCGTCGCGCGCCACCACGATGGCCGGCAGCCAGCGTACCATCGTCAACCTGCTGATAGGTACCGCTGACGGTGCTGCTTCAGACCGTACCCGCGTAGTACTCAACGATGCAGCCTCCACACAATACGAGATGGACAAGGATGCCTCAAAATTCATCAGTGCCGACACCTCGGTGCCGCAGATTTACACCATCTCTGATGGTGTGGACTACGCCATTAACGAGCGGCCTGTGGCTGATGGCATTGCCCGCCTGGCAGTGCGTACTGCTAACGACGGCCGCTACGCCATAGTCCTTGCCAGTGACATAGAGGGGTATCAGGTGATGCTTGAAGACACTTATACAGGACAGACCTCTCTGCTTACCGAAGGTACGCCCTATACATTCGACGCAAAGGCTGGAACAGACACTTCGCGCTTTATTCTTCACTTCACCAGTGAGACAGTACATATTGCAGGACACACAGCAGTCACGCCCCACTCGCAGCCCATTTACACCACATCAGGCGTTCGCGTGGCTTTCCCCTCACGCAAGGGTCTCTATATTCAAGGAGGGAAGAAGGTTATCATAAACAAATAATACCGATACAGGAATGAACAGAATAATCATTGCCATCTTGGCCACACTGTTGCAAGCAGTGGTGACGACAGCCTCAGCATATCGTCTGCAGACGAAGGTGACGCCCGAGGGGGCGGGGACGGTATATCCTGATGAGGAAACGTGTGCGGAGGGTCACAGTGTTGACCTGAGCACATACGGTAATCAGGGCTTTGTGTTCAAAGGTTGGTACGATGGCGACAGCCTGCTGTCGACATCAAGTTCCTACAGCTACACGATGCTGGCCCGCGACGTGGTGCTGACAGCCCGTTACGAGTTCGACCCCGAAGCCCCCGCCGACCCTGACCCCACCACGACCGAATACTTTTTCAAAGTGCTGGCGCGGCCCGTGGAAGCAGGCTCTTTCAATGTCGACAACTCCAGACAGACCGGAGGCAGTAGCATCCACCTCTATGCCTATACAAAAGAAGGTTTCGTTTTCCGTCACTGGGAAAACGAGAAGGGGAGGATTCTTTCTACGGATCAGGATTTCAACTATGTCATGTCAAACAGCAACACCACGATTTATGGTGTGTTCGACTACGACCCGTTGCCCCCCGGAAATCCAGGAAAGAACGCATGGAACAGCACTACAGGCGAGGTCATCGTTGACGACTTCACCCCCGGTCGTCTTGGCAATGCCATCTACGATGCCGTCGATGGCAGCAACAGGGGCGATGTGACAAGCATCACCGTGTCCGGTGAGATGTCTGACTATGATTTCGGCTTTACCAACGACTACGACAACTGCACGCTGCTTGACCTGAGCCGTGTAACCGGTATCACGGAGATTCCGTCTTGGGCGTTTGACAATACGGCTTTGGAGAAAGTCCTCCTGCCAGACGGTATTGAACAGATAGGAAACCAGGCCTTTTCCGGCTGCCAGAGGCTATCCTCCCTGACGCTCTGTTCAATGAACCCACCTGCATTAGGTAAGGATGTTTTTAGAGACGTTCCGGAAGGGCTTCTCGTCTACGTTCCCACGGCGGCGATGGACAGATACACCAGCGACGAGGTCTGGCAGAACTTCACCATTCTCCCACTCGAAGGCAATGTCAGGAGTCTTACCGTCACCTTGCCGGAAACCGCCAACTTGGCTGACTATGCAAAAATGACGCTAAAGCTTACAAACGTTGACAATGGTCAGACCAGCAGCTACACGACGACCGGAAAGCGCAGCTATACGTTCAGTGGTATTCCTGTACAGACCCGCTGGACTGTGACAATGAGTAATCAGCGTGGCGACGAGTTTGGCAGGATTGAAAATGTCATCGTTGGCGACGAGGATGCCACGGTCACCTTCCCGTCGCTCAAAAAGGCCGGCAATGTGTTGCTCACTGTGCTCACACCCGATGGCGAGGACGTCACAGAGAGAGCTACCGTCAGCTGGTATTCCCTTGAAGGCACCTTCCTCGCAGAAGGTCCCCGGCTCAGCTCCGTCCCCTCTGGAGAGGAACTGCTCTACAGTCTCAGGCTGACAGGCGACCTGCGCTACCGATACCAAGAGCAGCAGCGAATCAAGGTTGTTGCGGATGTACAGTTATCCACGACCCTCCAGCCCATACCAACGGTTACAGTGACGGGCTGTGTTAAGAGCGAATACGGCATTGTGAGCGGAGCCGAGGTGTCCCTGACGCAGTGGGCCAATGGTCAGTACAGTCGTACGGCCACGACCAAGACGGCCCAGGATGGAACCTTCACCTTCACAGCTATAGACGATTCATCCAGACTTGTCGTTTCCTCGCCTCGTTTCAGAGATGTTGTCATACAGCGGGCACGCTTCGGAGCCGACACTGACCTGGGAACCCTTACCATGGACCGTGTCACCGGCATCGTTGTCGTGGCCGACACGAGGACACAGGCTATAGGCAGTGAGACCACCTTCCCAACCGTGACAGGCAGTATAGGCTACAGTCTGTACAACAAATCCTTGGACCGTCAGGTCGAGGACATGGTGGTGCAGGGACGGAACATCATCATACCGTCAGAGGCGAAGGCCGGCGACAGGCTGACGCTGACCGTCACCGAGCTGAGCGGCAATTACCTGCCCGCATCTGCCGACTTTACCATTGCCGACAACGATACGGCACGAGTCCGGCTAATCATGCAGGAGCTGGGCGGCATCGAGTCGTCGTTCGAGCAAAGTGCAAACACGGAGAACGAGGTGCTCCTCTACGACAGCGACGGCAACCTCCACGGTCATGCTGACTATTCGGCCAAGAAAGCTACATTCGCACACCTCAGTGCCGGTACCTACACGCTGGTGGCTATAGGAAAGAACCAGCAGAGAGGCTACCAGCTCCGTTTGGGCGACCTCGCCAAAACCGGCATGAAAGAAGGAGCAGACTATGTTCAGGCACAGGTAGCAGTGGCCGACGGTGAAACGCTCGCACAGACTTTTGCCACAATCCCCCTGTTCGACGAGACGTTGTTCAACTATACCAGCAGTGACAGCTACGTTCAGGTGAACAAGCTCTCCGTCGCCACGGGACAATATGTCACCCTTTCCTGTCGTGCCTACTTCAAGGAGCAATACGACAGTGCCATCGACAACATCAATATCATAGTGGACCTGCCCGAGAACTGCCAGTTGATAGACAACTCTCTCATTGTCGGAAATGCAGCCTCACCCTATACCGTCGAAGAAGGACGTGTCATCGTCCCCTTGACGCGCGAACAGCGGTCGGAGCGCATACGGCTCTGTGTCGTTCCTACAGCAGGAGGAACCTACAGACTGTCAACCTCCGTCCTCTTCGACTATGAGGGAGAACGGACCCAGCCGCTGGGCAGCGTCTATTTCCAGACCAGCAGCATGACTATTTCCGTTCCATCGTCAACATGCCAGAAGTCAGTACTCGTCTCTGGAAAGGCACCCAGGCAGGCCTCTGTCGAGGTGTTCGACAATGGCAAGTTGATGGCCCAGACGGAAGCTCTGAAGAATGGGCAGTGGAAGGTCAATTGCCCATTGACTGATGTCTACAACCTGTCCGAGCACCGCATTTCGGCCAAGATACATGAAGCAAACGGACTGGTGTTGCAGACGGAGAGCAAGACCGTCACATACGACCGAGAGGCCGTGGAGCCGTTAGACGTGACAATGACCTTCTATAACGCCTGGATGAAAAAGAACATCAGTGTGTTCTACAACCTGAAAGCCGGAGTGGCATCGCCCAGCTCCTACAGCTTCTATCACGCCACGCCCATCACCTTTGTTGCCAACCTCAGCAACAATGACCCCAGCGCCGTGAATAGTGTCTATATCCATGTCTATACCAGCGACGAGGGCGTCACCACGCTCAAGGCTTCCTACGATACCAACCTGAACAGGTGGGTGGCCGTGCAGGAGTTCGCGCCGGGATACCTGCCGGTGAGCGTCAGCGTCAGTGTGGACTACAATTCATCGCTGGCTTTCGACGATTTTTATGAGCGTCAGTTGATTGGACAAACAGAAGAAGAACTAAGTTTAAATCAGGAAATATACAAAGAATTAGAATTGTTATATGAAAAATTAGACGAAGAGATAAGAGATAACCATTTCGACCCACAAATAGTAAATGCCATTATTGAAAAGATTATTCAACTCGAAAATTCAATCTATGGTTTTGACAAGGGCACGCCTGATTCTTCAATTGTAAATAAGGTAAATAAAGCTCAATCAATAGATGAGATTATTGCCATTATAGAAACAATTGACAGTCGGTTCAATTCCCTATCAGTTAATTATTCCAATTCAGAAATATCTATTCCGTCGTTCAACTTTGGAAATGGGCTTTTATCTCCAAATGTAAAGTTTGTTGGTTGTGGTTCTATACCCGTCAGTGAAACACCCGAATTATATCTGCGCGACTATATGAACTGTTTCTTTTCTGGGGAATGGAATGACGTTGACTTCTCCAATGTGTCCAATGGAATTGTTACCATTTCAAACCAGAATGGAGGTAAAGTGTTATTAGATTTCCGAGACATCTTTAATAATCCTGCCGATGGATATGGCAACCTTGATACTGAAAGTATCTTCATGGAAAGGATTACTGCCTATATGGAAGAATTTACTAATAAAGGAATTGATATAGAGGCATTGTTTATGCAGTCTATAATTTCTTTCAGGCAGAATGTTAACAACTACCATTATGCTTTGAGTGCTATTCCATATGTTGAGTCTCAAGAGGGTCGGTCTGTCTCCAACAATGCTCGCCATGCCGGCTTTGTCGATGGCATAAAAGCAGCCTGGAACAGTAAATGGGGCGTCGGGCTACGTGGAACGTTTAAATGGGGTGGAATAGGATTGACTGTTGTTGATAACGGTTTAGCGATTAATAATGCTGTGAATAATGATAAAGAGTGGGATAACACTATTAGAAAAATCGAAAGTGTTTGTGGTGGCGTAGGTGATAAACTAAAACAGATGGCAGAAAATCAACAAAAAAAAGATGCAAGTGATGCCAAGGTGCTGCTTACAACAAAGGCGATTATTTCTGGATTAGCAATAGGTACTGCATTTTGCGGGCCGGGTTTCATAGTCGTTGGTGTTGGTCTTAAAATATGTTCTTGGGCTTTGGGCGATGCAAATAAGAGAAAAGTTGAAAAGAGTAGACAACTAAGACAGCAACTGATAGAAAGAATGAAAGAGGAATGCTGCCCCAACGGACAGTGCGATGATGATGATGACGACGAACCTGATCCTGACGAAGAACCGCCCGTTCAGCCCGTTCAGCCTATCCTCGACCCCTCTGGCTTTGTCTACGAAGGCGTCTTGAGCAACCGCCTGGAGGGCGTGACGGCCACCGTGTTCTATAAGGCGCAGACCGAGGATATGTATGGCGATATACAGGAGACCGTTGAGAAGTGGAATGCCGAGGACTACGGTCAGGTGAATCCGCAGATTACCGATCAGGAGGGTAAGTATGCCTGGGACGTCCCGCAGGGCCAGTGGCAGGTGAAGTTCGAGAAGGAGGGCTACGAGACTGCTTATTCCGAGTGGCTGCCTGTGCCTCCTCCCCAGCTTGACATTAACATCGCCATGAAGCAGAACGTGCAGCCGACGGTGAAAACCGCCCGCGCTTACGAGGAGGCCGTAGAGATAGAGTTCGATAAGTACATGATGCCGCGCCATCTGACGGCGGACAACATTACTGTCATGCAGAATGGTGCTGCCGTGGCAGGAACTGTTGAACTGCTCAATGAAGAGATTGCCAACGAGGGTGGCAACGAGTCGTTCGCCTCAAAGGTCCGCTTCAATGCGGCCAAGCCGTTCACTGGCCAGGAAGTCACGCTCACCGTCAGCAACCGTGTCAGGAGCTATGCCGACATTTCCATGCAGGACGACTTTACGCAGACGCTCACCGTCGAGCGCGAAGTCAGGCAGATTCTCGCCGACTCGCTCATGGCCGTCCCATACGGCAAGAGCACTAAGCTCGAAGTCAGAGTCATGCCAGCCTCTGCATCCAGGGGTAAGATGCTGGCCGTCAATAACACCTCCACCATGATTCTTGGCGTCGAGTCCACACAAGTCGTCATTGGCGATGACGGTAAGGCCGTTATCACCGTCTCGGGTCAGCTTCCTGGCACGGCAGCCTTGAACTTCTCCGTCGAAGGTAGCGACAAGACGGCAAGCACAATTGCCAGCGTCGAGCAGACGGATTACCCCTTGGTTGCTTCGCCGACGGCAAACATCGCTTCCGGAACGGTTGTCGAAAAGGGTACGGCGATTCTGCTTTCATGTCAGTCAGAAGGAGCAACTATCTATTATACGCTGGATGGTTCATGCCCATGTAATGACACCCCCAGTCGGAAAAAGTATGATGGTAATCCTATCGTCATCAACGAGAATATGACCATCAAGGCCATCGCTGTAGCTGCTGACATGACGGAGAGCGACATTGCCGAGTTTACGTACCTTGTGGAAGGAACGGGCATTGATGACGTTGCGAATAGCACATCGGTCGAAATTACCCCAATTCCTGTACGTGAGAGACTCAACGTTACTGCCGGTGGCAAGATCATCAGGAGTGTCACTGTTACTTCCACTAATGGCGTTCTTGTCCGGTCATCGTATAAGACCGCAACAAAGGTTACGCTTGATGTACGCAACATACCGGCAGGCGCCTACATCGTCACTGTTTCAACAGGGCAGGGTGTCTTTAGCCGTAAAATATTAAAAGTGGAGTAAGTCACTGGTGACATCCGTCATTCCGTCACTTTCCGTCTATCGTATTCGTAATCAGTAGGTTGCGGCGTGATGGATGGGGGTGACGGATGACGGATAGAGGAATATGCGGTGAGGTATTGTTCGGTTATCTTGGCTGTGAACAATGATTCATCGCCCATGAACAAACCAAAAGGAAACTGGACATGATGAAATTCACACCTGTCAGAACCAACGAGCGCAGACATATCCGTCACCCGTCACCATTATCCGTTACCGCGTATCTTTTTGACTGTCAGGTCTTTTTGCAGCGATGACGGATGTGACGGATATTGTTGCTTTCATTTAAACATAATAACAAAAGTAGCATGCGCAGTATGTGCTTCAGGACCATGACACTGCCCCCCGCTACTACAAGGAATGGGCTATGCTACAGCAGTTCAGGCAGTTGGTAGAGGCGCGTGCTGTTGCTGCCCTTGATGAGAATATGGTAGCCTTGGGGCTGTTTGGCCTGGATGGCGGCTTTTACCTCGCCGACGTCTGCGAACTTGCGGTAGGGGCAGTCAACGCCGGCAAATTCGCTGCCGACGAGCCAGACCTCGTCGAGGCCGATTTCGCTGATGAAGTCGACGATTTTCTGGTGTTCCTTTCGGCTGGACTTGCCTAACTCGCCCATCATGCCGAGGATGGCCATTTTGGGTTTCCCCTCCATGAGCCGGAAGTTCTCCAAGGCGGCGCGCATACTGGTGGGATTGGCATTGTAGGCATCGACGACGAGCCGGTTGTGGGCGGTGACGGTGAGCTGCGATCGGTTGTTGTTGGGCTTGTAGGCTGTCAGTGCCTCGTTGATTAGTGCAGGTTCTACGCCGAAGTTCAGGCCTACGGCTATGGCGGCGAGCATGTTGTCGACGTTGTAGGCTCCGATGAGCTGTGTCTGCACCTCGTACCACTGTGGTTCCTCCCCCCGGTCCTCGAGGTTGGAGTCGCTCTCGCGCCAGCGGAAATTCAGGAAGGGGTTGCAGGCGACGACCTCGCCCACGGTGCATCCCTCGACGTTGTCGGGGTTCGTGCTGTAGGGTGCCACCCACACGTTGTCGGGCAGGATGTCGACGAGCCTGTCGTTGTCGGCATTGATAAAGACAAGGCTCTCGCCTCGGCGAGCGAGGTAGTCGTAGAGTTCGCCCTTGGTCTTGATGACGTTCTTGAACGAGCCGAAGCCCAGTAGGTGTGCACGTCCCACGTTGGTGATGAGTCCGCAGGTGGGCTCTGCTGTCTCGGCCAGGGTGCGGATGTCGCCCGGATGGCTTGCTCCCATCTCTATGACGGCGATGTCGTGGCCGGCGTTGAGGCGGAGGAGTGTCTTTGGCACGCCGACGTCGTTGTTGAAGTTGCCCTGTGTGTATAGCACGTTGTATTTCTTGCTGAGCACGGCGGCCACGAGTTCCTTCGTGGTGGTCTTGCCGTTAGTGCCGGTGATGGCGATGACGGGAATCTGGAACTGTCGGCGGTGCTCGCGTGCCAGGTCCTTGAAGGTCTGGAGGCAGTTGTCGACGAGGATGAGTCGGTCTTGCAGCGGCTGCGGCGCTGCACAGCCGACTGAAGGGTCGTCGACGATGGCGTAGGCGCAGCCCTGCTCGAGTGCCTGGAGTGCGAACTGGTTGCCGTCGAACTTGTCGCCTTTAAGTGCGAGGAAGATGCTGCCCTCGGGACAGTCGCGGCTGTCGGTGGTGATAGAGGGGTGCTGCTGATAGAGTTTGTATAGTTCCTTGATGTTCATATTTGTGTGAATTTTGGTGCAAAGATACAAAATAAATGAGAAATGAGATGTGAGAAATGAGAAATTTTTGTATCTTTGCACCGCAATGGACTATACAATCAATGTCAAGGGCCGACTGCTGGACTTCGCTGAGCCACGTGTAATGGGTATTCTGAACGTGACGCCCGACTCGTTCTACGCTGACAGCCGTGCCGCTACCAAGCAGGCGGTGGTTGAGCGGGCGCGCCAGATTACGTCTGATGGAGGCACCATCATCGACGTGGGGGCGTGCTCTACCCGGCCGGGCAGTGCACCTGTGTCGCAGGAGGAAGAGACGGCTCGGCTGCGCATGGCGCTGCGCATCGTGAGGCAGGAGCTGCCCGACGCTGTGTTGTCGATAGACACGTTTCGTCCCGAGGTGGCCTGCATGGCTGTCGAGGAGTTCGGTGCCGACATCATCAACGACATCAGCGGCGGCTCTACGGCAATGTTCCGTATGGTCAGCCGTCAGCGAGTACCCTATATATTAACCTCGCATCAGCCGACGATGCGTGGCATTCTGCTCGACTTTGCCGAGCGTGTGCAGCAGCTGCGTGACTTTGGGCAACAGGACATCATTCTGGACCCGGGCTTCGGCTTCGGGAAGTCGTTGGAGGATAATTACCTGGTGATGAGCCAGTTGGAGCAGCTGCAGGCCATGGAGCTGCCCGTGCTTGTCGGCATTTCGCGCAAGTCCATGATATACAAGTTGTTGGAGTCGTCGCCTGAGCGGGCTCTCAATGGAACGACGATGCTCAATACGGTAGCGCTCATGAAGGGTGCTTCCATCCTTCGTGTCCACGACGTGCACGAAGCCGTGGAGTGCATCACCTTGTTTAACCGCCTAACCGTCAAAACTCTACCCGTCTAACCGTTAAGAAATGTTATTTGAAGTTGGTCTGAAAGATATCATTGACATTCTGTTGGTAGCGCTGATGCTCTACTACATCTACCGACTGATGCGTGACTCACGTTCGTTGAACGTGTTTATCGGCATCCTGGTGTTTGTGGTGGTGTGGGTCTTCGTGTCGCAGGTGTTGGAGATGCGCCTTTTGGGTACCATTCTCGACAAGCTGGTCTCGGTGGGTGTCATCGCCCTCATCGTGCTGTTCCAGGAGGACATCCGCAAGGTGCTCTACAACTTAGGTGCCCATCAGCGTATGCGTCGGCTGGCCAACCTGTTTACATCGAAGAAGAGCCGCGAACAGAAGAAGTCGGGCGTGAAGCAGGACATCATGCCCGTTGTGATGGCTTGCATGAACATGAGCCGTAGCCGTGTGGGTGCGCTCATCGTGTTTGAACGTTCCATGCCGCTCGACGATGTCGTCTCAACGGGCGACCGCATCGATGCCAGCATCAACCAGCGGTTGATAGAGAACATCTTCTTCAAGAACTCGCCGCTGCACGACGGGGCCATGATTATCTCTGAGCACCGCATCAAGGCGGCGGGCTGCATACTGCCCGTAAGCCACGATATGGACATTCCCAAGGAATTAGGGCTGCGCCACCGTTCGGCCATGGGCGTCTCGCAGGAGAGCGACGCGGTGGCAGTCGTCGTGAGTGAGGAGACAGGTGCCATTTCCATTGCAGTCCGCAGCGAGTTCCGTCTGCGCCTGTCGGCAGAGGAACTGGAGAGTCTGCTGACCAAGGAGCTTGGCTGACGATAAAAGGTTAAAGGATGAAAACAGACAAAAGACTCTTTAGGCTGTTGAGCCACCCGATGCTGCGCGACTACCGGCTGCTTTTCGGCCTGTGGATGCTGCTGGCCGTGGTGGCGGCACTGATGAAGATGCACTCGCATAACAACTTCCTCATCTTCCGTGGCGTCTTCTGGCATACGTGGCAGGGGCTTCCGCTCTTTGCCGAGTATCCGCAGGAGTATTTTGACGTCAACCACTACGGCCCGCTCTTCTCGCTGGTCATAGCGCCTTTTTCGGTGGTGCCCGAGTGGCTAGGCCTGCTGCTCTGGTGCGTGATGCTCACGCTGTTTCTGTGGTGGGCTGTGCGCCGCTCGCTGCTGACTAACCGCCAGCAGGTGTTCGTGCTGTGGTTTTGTGCCCATGAGCTGCTGACGGCCCTTTATATGCAGCAGTTCAATATCGCCATTGCGGCCATCATTGTGCTGGCCTTCTTCCTCATTGAGCAGGAACGCGACGCGTCGGCGGCCTTCTTCATCGTCCTGGGTACGCTGGTGAAGATTTACGGTGTGGTGGGGCTGGCGTTCTTCTTTTTCTCACGTCACAAGCTGCGCTTTGTGCTGTCGCTGATAGGGTGGGGGGCAGTGCTCTTCGTCCTGCCGATGGCCATCAGTTCGCCGGAGTACATCGTGGGGCAGTATGTAGAGTGGATACAGTGCCTGACGGGCAAGAATGCCGACAATATGTTTGCCCTCCACCAGAATATATCGCTCTTGGGAATAGTGCGCAAGATTTCGGGCTGTGCCGCCTACAGCGACCTGTGGTTCATCGTCCCCGGCCTGGTGCTGTTCGGCCTGCCCTACCTGCGGTTCGGACAGTATCGCTACATGGCGTTCCGCCAGACCCTCTTGGCCTCAGTGCTCATGTTCGTGCTGCTGTTCTCGACGGGCAGTGAGTCGAGCGGCTACATCATCGCACTGACAGGCGTCGTGGTGTGGTACACCTGCGTGCCTTGGCATCGCAACCGTTGGGACGTGGCCTTGATGGTATTGGTATTTGTGCTTACCAGCCTGTCGCCCAGCGACCTGTTTCCGGCTTATCTCCGTAAAGAGTGGGTACAGCCATACGCATTGAAGGCCCTGCCTGTAGCTTTAGTGTGGCTAAAACTCTGCTATGAAATCCTTACGCGGAACTATGCAAAAAAAACAGCTGTTCGATAAGACGTTCCTGACGTTTCTCGTCGTGGGCATTGTCAACACGGCTTTCGGGACGGCCATTATGTTTGTACTCTACAACGCTTTCGGCTGTTCCTACTGGGTATCGTCGTTCTGCGACTACTTCTTCGGCAGCATCCTGAGCTACTTCCTCAACAAGCATTTCACCTTCCACTATCAGGGCACCGACTGGCGCAGCATTGTGAAGTTTGCCCTGAACATTGTCGTCTGCTATCTCATAGCCTACAGCATAGCCTTGCCCCTGACGCGCTGGTGTCTGGAAAGTATGCATCTGTCGAAGCCCGTGGTCGAGAACGTGGCCATGCTTGTCGGCACCGGCCTTTTCATGCTCATCAACTACCTCGGGCAGAAATTCTTCGCCTTCAAGAGGTGACTACAGCGGGTCTACGTCGTAGTAGACCTGCAGTGAGGTGTAGCGTTTGCCCTGCAGCATCTGCTGCTGGGCAAGTGCAAGGTATTTGCGCACGTCGGCCAGGTTAAGGCCGTTTTCCAATTTAAGCACGAGCTTGCGGATGCTGAGCGACTTCACCCGTGAGACGCCGGGCTTGTCGGGGCCGAGGACGCGGGCGCCGAACCACTGGCGCAGACGGAAGCCCAACTCCTGGGCGGCGGTCTCTACCAGTGCATCGTTGCGGTGTTTCAGGTAGACGTCGACAAGGCGGTAGTAAGGCGGATAGTGGAACTGCTGTCGCTCGGCGCATAGTGAGCGGTAGAGACTCTCGTAGTCGCCCTGTACCACCTGCTGGATGATGGGCAGCTGGGGCTGGCGTGTCTGCAGGATGACGAGGCCACGCTTGCCTTTTCGTCCGGCACGTCCGCTGACCTGGGCCATCATCATGTAGGCGTGCTCGTAGGCGCGGAAGTCGGGGTAGCTGAGCATGGTGTCGGCGTTAAGGATGCCGACTACGCTGACGCGGTCGAAGTCGAGGCCTTTCGAAATCATCTGTGTGCCGATGAGCAGGTTGGTGCGGCCTGAGCCGAAGTCGCTGATGATGCGCTCATAGGCATTGCGTGTGCGGGTGGTGTCAAGGTCCATGCGGCTGATGCGGGCCTCGGGGAAGATGTCGCGCACGTCGGCCTCAATCTTCTCCGTGCCGTAGCCGCGTGTCTGCAGGTCGTTGCCGCCGCAGGCCGGGCACACGACGGGCACCTGGTAGACGGCTCCGCAGTAGTGGCAGACCAGCTGGTTCATCTGGCGGTGGAGCGTCAGCGAGACGTCGCAGTTCTGGCAGCGGGGCACCCATCCGCAGGCCTTGCACTCAATCATCGGCGCGTAGCCCCGGCGGTTCTGGAAGAGGATGGCCTGCTCGCCGCGCTCAAGAGCCTCGCGGACGCGCGCTAATAAAAGAGGTGAGAAGGGACCGGTCATCATCTTGCGGCGCTGCAGGTCCTTGATGTCGACGACCTGTATCTCGGGCAGTTCGATGCCCTGGTGGCGCTCGGTCAGCTGTACGTAGCCGTACTTGCCCGTCCGTGCGTTGTGGTAGGACTCCATCGAGGGCGTGGCGGTGCCGAGGAGCACCTTGGTCCCCAGCATGATGGCTGCCGAGCGGGCATGGTAGCGGGGCATGGGGTCCTGCTGCTTGAAGCTCGTCTCGTGCTCCTCGTCGACGATGACGAGGCCGAGGTTCTGGAAGGGCAGGAAGACGGCTGAGCGGGCACCGAGGATGACGTCGTAGGGGTGGCCGGAGAGCTGTTTCTGCCAAATCTCCACGCGTTCGGCATCACTGTATTTGGAATGATAGATGCCCAAGCGGTCGCCGAAGACGCGGCGCAGGCGGTCCATCATCTGGACGGTCAGCGCTATCTCGGGCAGCAGGTAGAGCACCTGGCGGTGCTGGTCGATTTCGCGCTGTATGAGGTGGATGTAGATTTCGGTCTTGCCTGAGGAGGTAACGCCGTGGAGCAGCGTGACCTTCTTCTTGAGGAACGACATGAGGATTTCGTTGTAGGCAGTCTCTTGGGTGGGACTCAGCTTCTTCACCAACTCAGGGTGAGGTTCGCCGCCGTGGTTCAGACGGCCCACCTCCACCTCGTAGGTTTCCAGTATGCCACGCTTGATGAGCATCGTGACGGTCTGCAGCGTGTGGCCCTCGTTCAGCAGTTCGTCGCGTGTCAGTTCGCTGCCTTCGCCTTCGTCCCAGCCCGACAGCGTCAGATAATCTGTAAAACAGTTCAGCTGCTTCGGTGCCCGTTGCAGCATATCCAGCGCGATATGCATGGCCCGTTCGTTACGGTAGGTCTCGGTCAGGCGGATGTAGGTCTCTGTCTTTGGACGGTAGCCGTCCTCAGCCTTCAGTCCGGCGGGCAGAGCCGCCTTGTAGACCTCGCCGATGGGCGACATGTAATAGGTTGAAATCCACTGCCACAGCACTAACTGCGACGGCAGCAGGATAGGTTCTGCATCCATCAGCTGCAGGATGTCCTTTACCTGATAGTCTTGGGGCTTGTTGTCGTGTAGCTTAGCTATGATGCCGACGTACTGCTTGTTGCGCCCGAAAGGGACGAGCACGCGCTGCCCCGTCTTTACGCTGTCGCACCACAACTGTGGTATGGAGTAGGTAAAGCAGCCGTCGAGCGGCACGGGCAGTATGACATCGGCAAAGTTCAAAGTTCGTTAGAAGAAATAGGCCACGGCGACGTGCCAGGCATTGGTTTTCGACTTGGCACGGTTCCAGCTGGTTTCTTTCAGGTTATCGCCAATCTTGTCCCAGGTGAAGTCAGCCGTCTTGCCGGCGGGAATGTTATAGTAGATGCCTGCTTCGAAATGTTCTAAGAAGGAGACGCCCAGTCCCAGGTTGAAGCTGATCATCGTGTTCTGTAGGGCGTACTGGTGGTTGTTCTGCCCGTCGTCTTTCCAGTAGAACACGTCGTCGCCGATGTTGAGGCTCAGTTGGGGACCGGCGTTGACAAAGATGCTCAGCGCGTCGCCCAGTCCGACGCTGTAGCGCAGGTCGCCGCCCAGCAGGAGGCTCTTCTGCAGGATTTTCTCGCCGTCGACCTTCAGGTCGCGCTGGCTGTAAAGCAGTGATGCGTCAATGTTCAGTCCCACTACGGGCAGGGTGAACTTCATAACGGGCCCGAGATAGAACCCGGCGCGGTTGGCTTCGCGGAGGTCGCTGGCATTGAAGTTCATCTCGGTGAGCTCAAAGCCGCCCTTCAGACCGAACCTCACCTGAGCCTCGGCCCGCGGCAGCAGGCAAAGCACCGCCGCCAGTAGAACCATCAACCTCTTATTTCTCACCTTTTACTTCTAACTTCTTACCTCTCACCTCTTACCTCTTACTTCATCAGTGCCTTTCCCGGCGCACTGACACGCGGGCGGCAGCGGATGACGGCGACGAGGTCGACGACTTCGTACGGCGGCTTGCTTTCTCGGTCTTGGTCTTCGTCTTGCGCTCTTTCTTTGCCTTCGACTTTACGTCTGCCTTGGCATCGGCCACGCTGTCGAGCGAGTCCCTCTTCAGCTTGTCGCCGAAGATGTTGTCCTTGAAAGCCTGTAGCTCAGCCTCAATGCGCTTCTGCTCTTCCGACAGCTTGGTGGAGTCGCCACCGGCAATCTGTGCCAGGGTCTTACCCAGCATGTTGTTGGTCTTGTAGATTTTGCCCTTGTACTTGTTCAGCGTGAAGAAGTCGTCCATCGACATGATGGCGGCGTTGTTGACATTCGAGGTCATGATGGTCTGCCGGCTGAGGAACGGCTCCAGGTCGGAGTATTTCACCCAGAACAGAGGGTACTGGGTAGCTTCGCCGCCAAAGTCGTCCTCGCGCATCATGATGGGACAAAGAGCCAGCGGCTTGATGCGGAATGACGAGTTGGCCTGGTCGTAGTAGGCACTCTCCTTGAGGTAGTACTTGGTGACCTCAGCCGAAGGGATGTCGCTGTTGTCGATTTTCAGTTTGCCGTCGGCCTCTTCATAGAATATGTGCTTGTCGTCCAGTACGGTCTTGAACTTTATCTTGGCAGCATCCGAGAAGTCATCGTTGCCGTCGTTGGCTATCGAGTACTCATAGATGGGTATGTAGCCATTCTGGGCCAGCTTGAAGATGTATGTAAACAGGTTCAACTGCTTTCCCTGCGGCTGAACGGGGTAGTAGAGGCCAGAGTTAGCCTCGTCGTTGAGGTTGATTTCGCGGTAGATGTCGCGGCGCCACACTACGTCCTCAGGCATGTCGAAGGCCACGGGGTAGCTAATCTGCATACGTCGTGACATACCCTGCGAGGTCTGCGTTCCCTGCTGCTTCTTCTGCTGGGCCTGCTGTGTTTGTCTTGTCGGCTGACCCGGTCGTGCCGGCTGAGTCGGCTGCACACGGCTACGCTTCGGCTGCGCGATAGCAGCGCCTGTTGTCAACGTTATTATCAATAAAAACAATAGTCTCTTCATATCTATGCTATTTTACAATAATTTCCATTGTGTTCTGTAGCGTGCGCTGGATACCGTCAGGGCCGACAGCGACGACACGTGAGATGTAGAAGCGGCGGTTGCGGGCCAGCTTGCGGAAGGTTTCCTTCTGGCGGTCGGAGAACTGCGGGCCGTTACTGGGCATGGGTACGGCGTTACCCATATTGTCGAAGAACACCGTCTCGAACGATACCACCTTGAATGTGATGTCAAGGATGCCGTCGTCGATGGCGGCACCGATGCCGTCGATGCCCATCAGATTACCCTTGACCATACCGCCGCCCTTGAAGCGCGAGGGATTGCCCTGTTCGTCCCGCATCGTGATGAACGGCATGGGATCGGGCAGCTTGCGCACGCGGAACGTGAACTGTCCCATCTGCTGCGGGCGGCCCGTGTTGGTCGAGGTGACGGTGATGGTCACGTTCTCACCTATCTTTGTCGGCCGGGCGATGTACTTGCCGGGGCCTACGGGCTGCAGTGTGCCGCTGCCACTCATCGAGGCCTGAATCTTGTTCAGGGGCACACCGGGCACGGAGATGCTGATGGGGTTGTTATAGCTGGCGTAGAGCATATTCATCAGGTCGGCTGAAACGGTGGCCGACGGGTCGACGACGGTGTATTTCTGAGAGAAGTCGCGCTTGATCTTGTCGCCGTTGCCGTTGACGGTCTCTATATGGCCTGAGAGGGTGAAGTCACCTGTAGAGCCGCAGATGCGCTCATAGATGTTGTCGCGCAGCGTTACCTTCTGGTTGCCGATGTAGATGTCGGGTACCTGGGTAGTGTCGACGGCAGCCATGACGATGTGGGCTGAGAACTTGTCGCCGCGGACGATGGTCTGCGAGTTGGGTATGACGAATGCCTCGAGGGCGTTCACGCGGATGTCCTTCACATCGATGTTCTGCTTCAGCGTATGCAGAATCTCGCCTTCGGTGTAGCGCACGTTGCTCTGTAGGGTAGACAGCAGGGTGACGGCGGCAGCGGCAGGCATCGACTCGAACAGATACTCCTGCCAGTTCTTGCCAAGCGTCCGCATGTTCTCGGGAATGGTGGTGGTCAGAATTTCAGAGATGGTCTTCTTCTGGCGTGTGCTGATGGCCATTTCGAGCATCTGCTTCCTGTAGGCGTTGACGGCATTGAACAATTCCTGTCCTCGCCCGCGCCCAGGAGCCAGCATCACCTGGTTGGCAGCCTCCATGTCTTCCTTGTTGCGTATGTTGTGCAGGTCGCCGTTCTTGCCGTCGGCCTCCTTGACGATGGCGAGTTTCAGCTCGTCGCACATATTGTAGAGCGAGTCGCTCTTCTGTCGTACCAGCATGGCCTTGTCGTACCACTCCTTCACCTTCTGCGGGTTGGCCTTCATCTGCTCTCCGAAGTCGTCGTATGTGGCCAGATTCTCCTTGGTGGCGTTGGCCGTCGTGCGCTTCAGGCTCTCTTCCACGATGGAGAAGCCGTTGAGCACCTCGTTCGAGACGTTCAGCGCAAGCATGGCCATCAAGACGACGTACATCAGGTTGATCATCTTCTGGCGCGGCGAGACTGGTCTTTTCTTTATTGCCATATTGTTATGGGTATAATGGGCTTATTGGGGTTACTGGGCAATTGGGGCTTTGGGCATATTGACCGTCATGGCCTCAATCATGCGGGCGTAGATTTGGTTCAGCTCTGCTATCTGGTCGGCCATCTTGCGCGTCTGTTCGTTAATCTCGTCGATGGTGCCAATCTGCTGGCTGGCACCCTTCAGCTGCATTTCGTAAATCTTGCAGATGCCCGTCAGCGTGCGGTTCAGGTTCTCCATCTCCTCAGAGTCGCGCGTCAGGCGCTCGCTCTGCTCGGCCACCTTCGAGAGCATCTCCGTCAGGCGCTTCAGCTCGTCAACATAGTTGGCGGTAGCCTCTTCCAGTTCGGGGTTCACCTCAGGCACGGGCGAGATAACCGTACCACCGGCCATCGTCGTTACCGATGAAGCTACGGCAGCAATGGCCTCCGTATCGACCGTCGGAGCTTCGCCAGCCTGCGGCA
This sequence comes from uncultured Prevotellaceae bacterium, assembly GCA_946185285.1. Classification (GTDB taxonomy): domain Bacteria; phylum Bacteroidota; class Bacteroidia; order Bacteroidales; family Bacteroidaceae; genus Prevotella. The sequence goes on along the minus strand of CAMHIS010000006.1, from coordinate 35,991 downwards.
TGACCACGTCCTCACCAGTCTGTCCGCTGTGCTGCGGCGTTGCCGCAGCCCCACCGCCGCCGATGATAACGGTACCGCCACCGCCGCCGATAACGCCGCCACCACTGATAACGGTGCCGCCACCGCCAATGACGGTGCCGCCGCCACTGTATGAAACGCCTTCGCCGCTGGTCTCAACTTGTTCGTTAGACAGCGGTGCTTCCGTTGCTTCAACTCCACCAACAGCTCTGTCGGCTCCGCCAACGGTCACCACTTCGGCGCCCACATGCGTCGGCAGTTCCATGCCGTCGGCCGTCTTGTCGAACGGTCGGTCGAAGGCTGCGATGAAGAACACCACGACTTCAGTACCCATGCCGAGGAACAGCATGAAGTTGGCACCCGGCAGGTGGGTCAACTTGAAAAGCGTACCCAGAATCACGATTGATGCACCCCAGCTGTAGGCGTAGTTCATGAACGTCTGTCCTGGGACACTGTCGAGCCACTTCTGCAAGCGGTAGATGATATTTAACTTACTGTACTTTGTCATATCTGTTTACTGTTTAATGGATGGTGGAACCGCCGAAGTTGTGTCGGGTCTCACCTTTCTTAGCTATTTTTTTTTTGCGCTTTTGACGGGCTTGCTCTTTTCGCTCACGGTATTGGCCAGTGAACGTACGCAGCGGAAGCCGATGTAGCTCCGGGGCTGGTTCTGGTACTCACTGGAGCGCCAGGCCGAGCGGATGTAGCTTTCGGGGTCTTTCCATGAGCCGCCGCGCACTGACTTCTTCTTCAGTCGGTAGGGGTCTTCCTTGGCGGCGTTGTACTTCAGCTGTGGGTTCACGTCGTTCATGGCGTCGACACCGGCCTCGGTGTATATGGTCGATGTCCACTCGGCCACGTTACCGGCCATGTCGTACAGGCCGTTGGTATTCGACGCATAGATGCCCACCTTCGACGTTATCAGGTTGCCGTCCTTGGTGTAGTTGCCGTCGTCGGGCTTGAAGTTGGCGAAGAAGCAGCCTTTGCCCGAGGCCACGTCCTCGTTCTCCCACGGGAACTCAGCCCCGTCCTTGCCGCGTGCGGCATACTCCCATTCGGCTTCTGTCGGCAGACGGTAGCGCTGTACGAAGCGGGCTGCCGGGCCGAGGCCCTTCAGCAGGTAGTCGGTGCGCCAGGCGCAGAATGCGTTGGCCTGTTCCCACGACACGCCCACCACGGGGTAGTCGTTGTAGGCGGAGTTCGAGAAGTAGTTACGCATATACACCTCGTTGTCGGCGTTGGGGAAGTCGTTCACCCAGCAGGTCGTGTCGGGATATATATTAATAATGTACGTGTTGAGGAAGTCCCACGGGCTGCTCAGTTCGCGCTCGATGGTCTGGCGCACGATGTGTCCCTCTTCATCGATGTAGGCAGTGTCCTTCGAAATCCACACTGGCTCCTTGGCCTTGTTAGCGTTGTCGGTGTTCAGGTCGCGCTCCTCAGGGTTCAGACGGTTGCGGCGAAGGGCAGCCTCCGTGTAGTCGTACACCTCGTAGCGGTAGTTCATCTGCGAGGCGTCGAGCATCCGCTCGCCCGTTGCGGGATTGGTTACGTAGAGACTCTCGATGGCGCGCAGCTCGTCCTCGTTAGGCTTGCGTGGCAGTTTTTTCTTCCAGTTGAGGTGCGGCTTGATGGGGTCGCCGTTCTTGTCCTCCTCAATCTTGTACGTTTCGTCGCCGCCGTAGTTGGGGTCGGCCAGTCGCTCGCGCAGGATGGAGTCGCGGACGTAGTTCACGAACTGGCGGTATTCGGAGTTTGTAATCTCCGTGTCATCCATCCAGAATCCGTCCACCGAGATGTCGCGTACGGGTGTTTCCTTGCCCCAGAGCGAGTCCTGCTTGTCGATACCCATCTTCAGGTGGCCGCGCTTGATGAGGACCATGCCGTAGGGTGCAGGCTCTGCGAAAGCCCGGCCTCCTGAGCCGGTCAGTTCGCCACCGCTGCCCGATGCCTCCTTGCTGCCGAAGCAGGAGGTTAGTAAAAGTAAAAAGGTAAAAAGGTAAAAAGGTAAAACCTTTCTCCCCTTAATGCCTTTCACCATTCTGTTATTCATCATCGTTTTCATATTTCGTTTTCTTTTTTACTTTTTCTCTTTTACAGCAGTCTTACACTCTGATGTTTGTTTCTTCCCTTCTTCCCGAAGTCGATGTCGGTCTGATAGCCTATGTACAGTTCGTGGCTGCCGTTTCCGATGTTGATGGCGCTGGTGTATGCCTCGTAGCTGTAGCCTACCATTGCACCGTGGAACTGTCCGCCCACGAATACCGTCACCGAGTTGGTGGGGCTGTACCCCAGGCCGGCATACATCACCCGCTTCTCGTGCGAGTACCTGAGCCGTGCCGTGATGTCGCCTCTGTAGGCCACGCCGTCGGTGCGTGCCATTGCCGAGGTCTGCAACATAAGTAACGGATTTCTAAGCCGAATATTGTATCCGCCGGTAAAATAATACGTCCGGCTCACATCCAGTTCGTTGGTCTCACCCAGTTCGATGGTGGGTGCCAGGGCGTGGAGAACCGACAGTCCGGCGTACCAGCCCCGGCGGTGGCTGTAGTAGAGTCCGGCTCCCAAGTCCAAGCCGTTGCCTGTGAGGTCGGCCTTGGTGAACACGGGGTCGTCCATTTCCGTATCGACACTTGAGCCCTTGAAGGTCTCGTTGATGAGTCCGCCCTGAATGCCAATGCTGAGCACTCCTCCTAACAGGTTGCGCTTGAAGGCGTACTGTCCGCTGACCCTCTTGTGTGAGAACAGTCCTAACTCGTCGTTGACCATCTGCACGCCTACACCGTGGTACGAGCCGAGGAGGTATAGTGGCATGTCGACTCCCACGGACATGGTCTTCGGGTTGTGCTCAAAGCCCGTCAGCGTCATGTTGTAGGCACCGGTTACGTTCATTTTCTTCTCCTTGCCCGCTGCAGCCGGGTTAAACGAGGTCTCCATCGCCCAGTAGTGACTGAACGACGGGTCGTACTGTGCCCGGGCCTGAAGTCCCATAATAAGTACGGTGGCGAGTATGGCATAACGTCTAAACACGTCTAATATAACGTGTTTTTTTTTGTTTTATTGTAATTTATTCGTATCTTTGCACCCAAGACTAATAAACAACTGACATAAAACAATGATGAAGACAACGTTTCTTACCGTTTTGATGGCCTGTGCTGCCACTCTGACAGTGGCCCAGGGCCCTGTGAAACCAGCCATTCCGCGCGATGCCGCACTGGAGGCTAAAGTAGAGAAGACACTCGCCGCCATGACGCTCGACGACAAGGTAGGCCAGATGCTCGAACTAAATTTCGACATCATGGGCAAGTACACCCCCGGCGGCTCGTGGCAGCTCAACGAGACCACCCTCGACACGCTCATCTCGAAGTACCGGGTGGGCAGCATCCTCAATGCTCCCGGCACCCGTGCCCACACCGTCGACGAGTGGCAGAAGTGGATACGGCTGATACAGCAGAAGTCGATGAAGTATCTGGGCATCCCCGATGTCTACGGACTGGACCATAACCACGGTGTTACCTATACTCAGCAGGGCACGCTCTTCCCGCAGCCCATCAACCTGGCCGCCTCGTTCAATACCGAGCTCGCCCGCCAGATGGCCGAGGTGACGGCCTACGAGAGTCGTGCCGGCGACTGTCCGTGGGTCTACAACCCCGTGCTCGACCTGGGACGCGACCCCCGCTGGAGCCGTATCTGGGAGAGCTTCGGCGAGGATGCCATTGTCAATGCCCGCATGGCCGAGGCAGAAGTGCGCGGCTACCAGGGCGACGACCCCAACCACCTTGGTCCTTACAACGTGGCCACCAGCGTGAAGCACTACTTCGCCTACGGTGCACCGTGGAGCGGCAAGGACCGCACGCCGGCCTACGTGTCGCCGCAGATGCTCCGTGAGAAGTACTTCGAGCCGTTCCGCGCCGCCATCTGTGCCGGTGCGCTCACCATCATGGTCAACTCAGCCAGCATCAACGGCGTGCCCGTCCATGCCAGCTATGAGTACCTGACGAAGTGGCTGAAGGAGGACCTCGGGTGGGACGGTATGATTGTCACCGACTGGGCCGACATCAATAACCTGTTCCAGCGCGAGCATGTGGCCAAGGACAAGAAGGACGCCATCCGCATAGCCATCAATGCCGGCATCGATATGACGATGGACCCCTACAGCGTCGACTTCTGCATCCTGCTCAAGGAGCTCGTCATGGAGGGTCTCGTTCCCATGTCGCGCATCGACGATGCCGTGCGCCGCATCCTGCGCCTGAAGTACCGTCTCGGACTCTTCGACCGTCCCGACACGGGCGGCAAGGGCTACGAGAAGTTCGGCTCGAAGGAGCACGCCGACAAAGCCCTCCGTGCTGCCGAGGAGACGATGGTGCTGCTGAAGAACGAGGGCAACATCCTGCCGCTTGCCAAAGGCGGGAAAATCCTGCTTACAGGCCCGAACACCAACCAGATGCGCTGCCTCAATGGCGGCTGGAGCTACACCTGGCAGGGCTCGAACGCCGAGGACCTGGCCGAGCAGTACAACACCATCTACGAAGCCCTCTGTAATAAATATGGTAAGGAGAACGTCACGCTGGAGCAGGGTGTCACCTACAACGAGCGCGGACAGTACTGGCAGGAGAACACGCCTCAGATTGACCGTGCCGTGAAGGCTGCCGACCAGTGCGACGTCATCATCGCCTGCATCGGCGAGAACAGCTACTGTGAGACGCCTGGCAACCTGACCGACCTCTGGCTTTCCGAGAACCAGCGCAACCTCGTCAAGGCACTGGCCAAGACGGGCAAGCCCATCGTCCTCGTACTCAACGAGGGCCGTCCGCGACTCATCACCGACATCGAGCCGCTCTGCAAGGCCGTCGTCCACATATTCCTGCCCGGCAACTACGGTGGCGATGCCTTGGCCAACCTGCTCAGCGGCGATGCCAACTTCTCGGCCAAGATGCCCTACACCTATCCCCGCGAAATCAACTCGCTGAATACCTACGACTATAAGGTCAGCGAAGAGGTGGGCACGATGGCCGGTGCCTATAACTACGATGCCAAGGTCTCGCTGCTCTGGCCTTTCGGCTACGGACTCAGCTACACCACCTTCGAGTATTCAAACCTGCGCGTCGACCGTCAGCAGTTCACGGCCGACGATGTGCTCACCGTCAGCGTCGACGTCTGCAACACGGGCAGTCGTGCCGGCAAGGAGCCGGTGCTCCTTTACTCCAGCGACCTCATCGCCTCCATCGTGCCCGACAACAGGCGGCTGCGCGACTTCACAAAGGTGAGCCTGCAGCCTGGCGAGACGAAGACCGTCACCTTCCGACTGCCCGCCCGTCAGTTGGCCTTTGTCGGTGCCGACTGTCGCTGGCGTCTTGAGGAGGGCGACTTCCTGCTCCGCATCGCCCGCCTCTCGCAGAAGGTCTGCTGTACCAAGACCAAGGTGTGGGACACGCCCAACATGTAATCCTACGGTATGCCTGCCGTTTGACTGAGACAGTAAAATCCCCGAATCGCGCTTGGCGGTTCGGGGAATATTTTGCTGTTTGAGAATGTCTTAGCGCACCAGGACCTTCTTGCCGCCTACGACGTAGATGCCGGCTGGCAGGCCGATGGTGGCACGACTGCGGTCGATGCCGCTGCGGACGAGCTGGCCGGCGAGCGTGTAGACGCTGACCTTCTGGCTGGCAGCAGTGGTAGCCGTGGCGATGCCGGTGGGGGCGTACTGGCTGTCGTTGGTAAGGAAGATTTCCTTGACGGCAACCACCTTGTTAATAACATTGCCCGACAGGGTGACCATGCGCACGCGAGAGGCGTCGAAGGGCTTTCCCTTGCTGGTCTTCGAGGTGTAGAGGGCGTTCTCGAGGTCGATGACGGTCACTGCATCGTTGACGTTGAGTGGCGTCGAGCAGCAGGCCCCCGTCACCTTGTCGGTGGTATAGAGGTTCAGCTGAGCCTCGGCCAGCTGCTTCTGACTGAGTCGGATGACCAGGTATTTGTAAGCCGAGAAGTCGGTATTGGCATCGTAGACCCAACCCATCTGGCTGTTGGCCGTGGTGAACTTGAAGGCAGAGTTGGAGGCGTTCTTGACGTAGGTGCCGCTGCCCGCTATGTTGTTGCGTACAAACTGGTAGTCGAAGGGGAAGTAGCTGGCCTTGGCCGTGAACGAAGCCTCAGCCTTGTTGCCAAACAGGTCGGTGTAGGTCATGTTGACGTTGGTGCTGCCCTGGTCGTGACCAGTCATCTGTCCGTTGTGGAAGTCGACGATGCCCTTCTCGTCGGGGACGAACTCCGTGACGTTGTTGACGATGGCGGTGTGCTTGTCGGCGTAGGTGGCAGTGACGACGGGGATGGCCTTGGCACCGATCATCGTCTCCACGGTCTTGACGTTGGCGGGCAGGGCTATCTTCGTGACCTGGAACATATCCTCAACAGGGGCGGTGAAGTCGGCGGGGTAGATGTCGGCCTCGTCGAAGTCGGCCTCGGTGGTGAACCAGTCGAAGTCGGCGTATCCGCCTTTCTTCTTGGTTGCCTGGCAGAAGAGTCCGAAGCGTGAGCCTACGAATACGCTGAGGTTGAACGACTGTGAGGTCTGTCCGCCGAAGACCTTCCATGTCTTGTTGTCGAGCGAGTAGTAGAACTTGGTCTTGTTCTCGCCGTACTTCATGCCTGCGCGCAGGTAGATGATGCTGTCGGTCAGTTCGACGGCCTGCGTCTTCGAGGCGGGGGTGAAGTTAGAGCCCGGGTCGCGCACCTTGTCCTGTTCCCAGCGCAGCTGCAGCTTGCCGTCAACCATCTCGACGCAGATCATGGCGTAGGGGTCCTGCAGGATGCAGATGCCGGCGCGGTCGCCTTCGGTCAGGTGGGTGACGTCGATGCGGACGCTGCCCGTCGTCTCCTTGTCCTTAATGGCGAAGATGCGCTGTGTGAGCATATTGCGTGCCTGCGGCAGCTTCGAGGTGACGTTGGCCGTCTTCAGTCGGAGCCAGCCCGGACGCTCGAAGAGGCTCCAGGCCTTGTCGTCGGGCTTGTGGTTCCACTCCCACTGCATACCGATGGGGTAGGTGCGGAACGCGTCGGTGGTAGGCAGGCGCTTGATGGCGTTGTCGCCCGAGGCGGCGGGGCGTGTCACCTTGCTGACGAACGTCTCGTAGGGCTTGCCGTTGTTGCCCACGGTGAGCCATCCGTCGCTTGTCCATTTTACGGGTTGCAGGTTGGGGAAGCGGCCCATGGCGCCGAGGTCCTCCTGCATGACAGTCCACCACTTGCCGGCGACGTCCTCGACGAGTGCGCCCTGATGGATGGTGTTAGGCCGGCCGTCGTAGCTCTTCTCGACCACCATCTTCTCCTCGTAGGGTCCGAAGGGATCCTTCGAGCGGAACACGGCCTGACCTGAGGGCCAGCCGCCGTAGGTGGCGTAGATGTAGTAGTAGTCGCCGTGCTTGTAGAAGTGGCTGCCCTCGAGTCCGTCCTTGCCGGTGATGACGGCCTTCTCGCGCTTGAAGTTGAAGTTCTCGTCAAGTTCGCAGACGGAGATGTTGCCGATGCCCTGAGCCACATAGACCTTGCCGTTGTCGAAGAGCATACCCGGGTCGTAGTAGCTGCGCGACAGCTTCTTCATCGTCCACTGTCCCTCGGGGTTGGTGGCCGTCAGCAGGTAGCCGTTCAGGTTCCAGCCGTCGATGGGGCGCTTCTCGTTGATGAGGATATGGAACTTGCCGTTGTGGTACTTCATGGAGCAGGCCCACATGCCCGAGGCGTAGGCGTTCTTGTTGTTGAGCAGGGTGTAGCCCGCGTCGCTGCCCAGCTGGGCAAGGGGGTGAGCACAGTATTCCCAGTTGACCAGGTCCTGCGACTTCAGGATGGTGGCACCGGGGAAGTGGTGCATGGTGGTCGATACCATATAATAGGTGTCGCCGACGCGGATGACGTCGGGGTCGGGGAAGTCGGCACGGACGATGGGGTTCTGGAAAGTCTTGCCGAAGTCGCTGACGGGCACGCTCTTGAAGTCGGCCTTGGGGTAGTCCTTCTCGTACCACTCGGCATACCAGTCCCAGCAGGCTTTGCCGCAGGCTTCAGGCTCGCCGCCGAACGAGGGCTTGGCCACGCCGGTCCTGATGAGGTCGTCGATGTCGATGAGGCAGTGCGTGCCCGAGAGCGTCATCGAGATGTTGCCGTAGTGGTCGAGCATGGCCTTGTAGCACTGTCCCCACTTCGACGTGGAGCCTGTGGACCACGTGCCGTAGTTCGACTCCACCCACTCGCCGTGCTCGTTGTAGTGGCCGGTGCCGGGCTTCTTCGGGCTCCAGTCAATCTCGGTGATGATGATGGGGTTGGTGTCGACGACGGGCACCTGGTTGTGGAACTGGTTGATTTTCTTCTTCTTGCTCGTCTCGATGTTCTTGTCGCGGTCAACGCTCTCGTCGCTGCAGCCATACCAGCCGGTGTAGTCGTGGACGGCATAGCCGATGTTGTCTCCTATGATGGGATAGGTCTTGTAGTCGGCATAGCCTGACTGCCAGCCGGCGCCGGGCACCCAGACGATGCCGGTGAAGCCGTTCTCGCGAATCTTGTCGACCACGGGCTGGAAGAAGTCGCGCAGGGCCTTCTTGTCGTCGGTGTTCGAGGCGCTCTTGACGCTGACCGGCTCATTGGCCAGCTCAATGCTGATCTGGCCAGAATACTTGCGGATGGAGTCGTTCTGGGTGAAGAGGTCCCAGACGTTGATGAGGTACTTCTGGTAGTAGTCGCCGACTTGGATGTTGCCGGGACAGACCCCCGGCGGGCGCACGACGACATACATGCCGTGCTTCATGGCGCGCTGCATCAGCGGGAAGTAGAGCGACTTCAGGTAGGTCGTCAGTCGGGTGGGGTTGAAGTGCTTGATGTCGGCCTCGCCGGTGTACTCGGTTGACTGTCCGAGGGCGATGGGGTAGGTGAAGCTGTTGTCGTTGGTCCAGGCGGGGTCCATGTGCAGGCGGAAGACGTTGCACTTGGCCTGCTCGAGTCCCTTGAACAGCTTCTCAAAATAGTTCTGGCAGTTGGTGGCGCCCGTTGAGTTGTAGCCACCTGTCCAGCGGTTGTCATTGAACCACATGCTCGGTGTGTCCATCACGCCGTGGAGTACGACGTGGTTACCGTGCGTGTCGACCAGCCACCTACCCTCGACGTGGAGCGAGGGCAGCGGCTTCACGCCCTGCGCCCACGCTGCAATCGTGGTCAGGGCTGCTAAGGCAAATGCCGAAAGTAGTTTCTTCATATCTTCAGTGATGTTAGTTGTTTCAGCTGCAAAAGTACTAATAATATTAGTATTAAGGGGCTGTTTTTGTTTCAGAAACTTTCAAAAATGTGTTTTTTTATTGTATATGGGTCGTTTTGGGATGTAGTTTTAGTGTTTTTTGCTATCTTTGCAGGCAAAACACTTAATGATATGAATATGCTACACAACCGCAGACTTATAGTTTGTCTGAACGCCCTCCTCGCCGTAGGAGGCATGTATGCCCAGACGGGCAAGGAGTGGGACAACCCGCTCACAACGAGTGTTAACCGCGAGACGGCACATGCCTACAGCCTGCCCATGGCTTCGGAGGCCGACGCCGTGAAGAACGACATGACGTTGTCGCCCTACTACCTCTCGCTCGACGGGAAGTGGAAGTTCCAGTGGGTGAACACGCCGTCGAAGGCCACCGCCGCCATGTGTGCAACGGACTATAACGACGCTGCCTGGACCGACATCGACGTGCCCTCGAGCTGGCAGGTGTGGGGCCTGCACAACAACAAGTCGTGGGACAAGCCTCTCTACTGCAACACGCAATACCCGTTCGAGTATGACCGCACGACGTTCAGCGTCATGGCCGAGCGTCCGGGGTGGTTCACCTATAACAGTTCGATGCCCAATCCCGTGGGCACTTACCGCAAGACATTCACGGTGGACGCCGCCTGGCTCACCGGCCACGATGTCTTCGTGCGCTTCAACAGCGTGGGCCACGGTTACTACCTCTGGGTGAACGGCCAGCGCGTGGGCTACTCGGAGGACTCCTACCTGCCGTCGGAGTTCAACATTACGAAATACTTGGTCGAGGGCGAGAACGTGATGGCCCTGCAGGTGTACCGCTTCACCAGCGGCTCGTTCCTGGAATGTCAGGACTACTGGCGCCTGACGGGTATCCACCGCCACTGCTTTATCTACGCAGCACCGAAGGTGCGCATCAGCGACTACTTCTTCACCACCGACCTGGATGCCAGCTATAAGAACGCCAAGGCTAACGTGAAGGTGACCGTCGATGGCATGGACATCACGGGTAACGGCATCGTGGAGGCCAAGATTCTGGACAACGGGCAGGTTATTGCCCTGGGTAGTGCTGGTGTCGGTGCTGGCTACGGCAGCATCGACATGGATGTAACGGCCCCGCGCCTATGGAGTGCCGAGACGCCTAACCTCTACGACCTTGTACTGACGCTGAAGGACGATGCCGGCCACGTCTACGACATCCGCGGCTCGAAGGTGGGCTTCCGCGAGGTGGGCATCCGCAGCGACGGCGCCCTGCTGATTAACGGCCAGCGCATGGTGTTCCACGGCGTGAACCGCCACGACTTCTCGCCCGTCAACGGCCGCGCCATCACCCCCGAGGAGATTGAGGAGGACATCAAGACGATGAAGCGGCTGAACATCAATGCCGTGCGCACCTCACACTATCCCAACGATCCCGTGTTCTACGACCTCTGCGACAAGTACGGCCTCTACGTGCTGGCCGAGGCCGACGTGGAGTGTCACGGCAACTGGGGCCTGTCGTCGGAGCCGAAGTTCAAGAACGCCATGGTGGAGCGCTCGCAGAACCACGTGCGCTGGATGCGCAACCATGTGTGCATCTTCATCTGGTCGTTCGGCAATGAGTGTGGCAACGGCAATAACTTCCAGGCCGTGGCCAATGCCGTGAAGGCACTCGACAAGACCCGCCTCACGCACTACGAGGGTAACAGCAGCTATGCCGACGTCTCGTCGACGATGTACGGCAGCTACGATAACATCAACTGGATTGGCTCGTCGCAGCACGACCGTCCCCACATACAGTGCGAGAACTCCCACTCGATGGGCAACTCGATGGGCAATGTCCGCGATATGTTCGACCTTTACGAGAAGTACCCGTGCCTGACGGGCGAGTTCATCTGGGACTTCAAGGACCAGGGCCTGCTCACCAAGAGTTCGGCGGGCAAGGAGTACTGGGCCTACGGCGGCGACTTCGGCGACAATCCCAACAGCGGCAACTTCTGCATCAACGGACTGGTGCATCCCGACTGGACCCTGACCGCCAAGTCGTATAATACGAAGAAGGTGTACCAGCCTATAGAGTGGCGTGCCGTCAGCGGCAAGAAGGGCGTCTTCGAGATGAAGAACAAGCTGGCCTTCCTGCCTACCAGCACCTACGATGTCAGCTATAGCGTCATGGACGAGGAGGGCAATGTTCTGGGCAGCGGTGCCATCACCGACGAGGTGGCCGCAGGTAAGGCGAAGAACATCACCATCGACCTCTCGGCACTCTCGACGCTGAGCGCTGCCAAGGAGGCCTTCGTCTACTTCGCCGCCAAGCAGAAGACTGCCACGGCCTGGGCCGATGCCGGCTATGTGGTGGCCGAGGAGAAACTGCCTGTTCAGACGGCCCGGAAGCCGATGTACGACACCGCGCGCCTGCAGGACTGCGGCAGCCTCAGCGTCAGCAACACCAGCACGACCATTACTATTACGAATGACCGCATGAAGGCGGTGTTCAGCAAGACTCAGGGCACGCTGACCAGCTACACCTACGACGGCGTGCAGCTCGTCAGCAAGCCACTGCTGCTCAGCGTCTTCCGCCTGCCAACAGATAACGACGGCAACCACGCCGGCGACTGGGACAACCAGGGCCTGCGCAAGCTCACGGTGAAGGGCACGGGCGCTGACGTCCGCCAGCTCGACGGCGACAAGGCGGTGGCCGTCACCATGACCAGCACCCACACCGGCAAGAACGGCACGGCCTTCAAGGTGCTGCTCCACTTCTACGTCTTTGCCGACGGCACCATCATGACCAGCTCGCTGATAAATCCTGCCAGTACGGGTGCCATCCTGCCGAAGATGGGCTTCCGACTGGAGATGCCCTCGACGATGGAGCAGTTGCAGTGGTTCGGCCGCGGCCCGTGGGACAGCTACCGCGACCGCAAGGAGGCCTGTCTGCCCGCCGTCTACCAGAGCACCGTCACCGACCAGTACGAGGAGTACATCCTGCCGCAGGAGCACGGCACGAAGCAGGAGGTGCGCTGGCTGTCAGTGCGCAACGGCGACGGCGTGGGTATGCTCTTCGCCGCCCCCGACCAGATGGCAGCCTCGGCCGTACACTTCCGTCCCGAGGACAACTATACCGACCGCAACAACCGCTCGCGCCATACCTATCAGTTCAAGACGTGCGCACAGACCGTCGTCAGCCTCGACGCTGCCACGCGCGGCTTGGGCAACGCCTCATGCGGTCCTGACGTGATGGAGAAGTATGAGCTGCGGGCACAGAACACCCTGTTCCGCTTCTTCATGATGCCGCTGACCAAGGACGTGAGCGCCGCCGGGGCAGCCCGCTTCGACATGCCCGTCTGTATGCCCGTCAGCTGTGAGCGTCAGGACAACGGGCGCATCAAGATGAGCACCACGACGAAGGGAGCCGCCATCTACTACAGCATCGACGGCGGTGACTACCAGAAGTACACGTCGCCGGTGAGCCACGCCGCCGCCTGCACCGTGACGGCCTACGCTACCGCCGAGGGGCTGTTCGAGAGTGCCACGACAAGCTACGACTTCGACCTCTTCGTCGACAAGAGCGGCTGGAAGCTCGTCAGCGCCGACAGCCAGCACGGCGGCAACGAGGCCAAGCTGGCCTTCGACGGCAAGACCGGCACCTTCTGGCACACCGAGTATCAGGGCAGCGAGCCGCAGTGCCCGCACACCATCGTGGTCGATATGAATAAAATATATAAGGTGACGGCCTTCACCTACCTGGCCCGTCAGGACGGAACCCAGAACGGCATGGTGAAAGCCTACGAGGTCTACCTGAGCACCGACGGCAAGTCGTGGGGACGGCCCGTCGCCACTGGCGAGTTCACCAATACGACGGCCATGCAGGTGGCCAAGCTGAAGACACCCACCGTGGGCCGCTACCTGAAGTTCGTCGCCAAGAGCGAGATTAACGGCAAGGCCTGGACCAGTGCCGCCGAGATAGGCATCCAGGCCGAGGCCGACGTCACCGCCATTGCTGCGCCCCGCACCAATGGCGGCAGAGCCTTCACCGCCGCTGTCTACGACCTCGCCGGCCGCCCCGTCCCGGCCTCCGCTCGTCCCGGCCTCCGCATCACCGGCGGTCAGAAGCTGATTGTCAGGTAGAAGGCGGAGTTTTGTGACTGTGTGTCCGAATGATAGAAAAAATAGCCAAAAGTTTTGCACATTCAGCTTTTTTATGTACCTTTGTCCCCGTAATAATATTCAAGACCGTCGCAGCATCGACAACTATAAGATTGAGGAAGTGAATGACAATAACTAAAAATTATAAGTATATGAATATCAGGTATTTATTGTTACCTCTCCCTATTTCTTGGGCTAAGGGAACGAAGCAGGGAAGCGGTCTCGGCCGCACGTTGTGCCTTGCGGCACTGTTTGTAACTTTTGCCACCGCAGCCTGGGCTGACGTGGAACTAACCTCTTATTACTTCCCGGACTCAAAATTCCTTGATATCGTCAAGGGCAGGTCGATAAACACCAATGGCGACAAGAAGCTTAGCGATGCTGAACTGCAGGCGGTAAAGTCGATGGACGTGAGCAAGAATGACATTCAGAGTCTGAAGGGCATAGAGTACTTCACAAACCTACAGACCCTGAAATGCAATGCAAACAAATTGGAGCAGCTTGACGTTACGGCCCTCACAAACCTGGTGACGCTGGAATGCTATGATAACAAAACAGTTATGACCAGCCTCAACGCCACGGGCTGCACGAATTTGCAGACCCTTAAGTGCTATAACTGCAAGCTGAAAAACCTCAGCCTGGGGCGCTGCTCAAGCCTGTTGGCACTCTACTGCTACTCCAACCAGCTGACCACGCTCAACCTCTCTACCTGCACGAGGCTGTCCACCGTCAGATGCTTTAAGAACAAGTTTCGCGACGACGATATGGTTCAGTTCATTAGTAAGCTGCCTCGTAAAGCGACGATCACCAACCTTGACCTCTGTTATAATAATGAGGATGCCGACGCGGGCAACAAAATCATGCACGCCGAGGTGAGGGCGGCCAAGGCCAAGAAATGGATAATCAGGAAGGGCGACAGCAACAGCTGGGATAAATATGCCGGCATCATCGCCGTCGACGAGACGACATTCCCCGACCCGAACTTCTTAGCGTGCGTCGGCCAATACGACACTGACAGCGACGGCATACTCAGCGACGACGAAGTGGCCAAAGTGACCGAGATGTACGTAGACTCGAAGGGAATCCAGGATATGACGGGCATAGAATGCTTTGAGAATCTTACCTATCTGTACTGCTGCAATAACCAGATTAGAGACCAGTGGGCCGACATCCTCATCAGCTACCTGCCCACCGTCAAAGGAGGCGGACTGGGTTTCTGGGACCGCGAATCGCCCACGGGCAACTATCTGACTCAGGAGCAGTTGGAGGCCTTCACGGCCAAGGGCTGGAATGTCTATGAGCTTAAGCATGGTTATGATGACGAATGGGTGACCTACGTGCCCAACAACCATACCGGCATCTATATCGACGAGACAACGTTCCCCGACTATAGTTTTAGGGCTTACGTCAGTGATTATTGTGATTCCGACGGTGACGGATACCTCAGCGACAAGGAAGTGGCGGCGGTGAAGGAAATCAATGACGCAATGATAAAACCCATCGGCTCCTTCCAAGGAATCGAGTATTTCACGCAGTTAGAGAAATTGAGAACCGGAAACTTTCAGGGGACATCGCTCGACCTGTCAGGGAATCCGAAGCTGACGAGTTTAACCTGCAAAAGCTCTTATCTGACCTCTATCGACCTGTCGGGATGCCCGCAGCTAACGGAATTGACACTAAGTGGCAACTTCACCTCGCTTAACCTGTCGGGTTGCCCGTTGCTGACGAAAGTAAATGTGGGTGGGCAGATAGGTTCTATCAATATCTCTAACCACACGCAGCTGACACGATTCTATACCGATCAAGATAGCGAAGTGACTTCAATTGACTTGTCAGGTTGTTCGCAGTTAAACTATATAGATGTTACCCGAAGCAAAGTGGTTTCAATCAATGTCTCTGGCTGTACGCAGTTGGAACAATTGACTGCTGACGATAACGAGATAACCTCGATTGATTTGACTGGCTGTAACCAGTTAAAATACTTCTTTTTCAAGAGCAATCCGATGACATCGCTCAATCTGTCTGGCTTGTCATCGTTGAAAACGATTACTTGCTATGAGGGCCAGCTTACCTCGCTTGATGTTTCAGACTGCACAAGTCTTTCAAACCTGTATTGCAGTGATAACCCGCTGACCTCCATCAACTTGTCGGGCTGTACGGAGATTGAGAGCTTAAACTTCAACGGTTTGCAGCTGACCTCGCTCAATGTCTCGGGCTGTACTAATGCGAAATATGTGAACATCAATAATAACCGACTTCAGAGTGAGGCAATGGATGCGTTTGTCGAGAGTATACCAGAATGTTCTAACCCCGAGTATTCATTCATTCGCTGTTTGAATATGCACGACCCAGCAGAGGAGAACCGCCTCACCCCAGCCCAGGCAGCCAAGCTGAGGGAGAAGGGATGGCCTGTCCAGGCTCTTTACCCACTATACAATCGTTACTGCTATCTCGACTACGACGGCTATGGCAATGGCGACGTTGACGGCAGCGGCACGGTGGATGCCGACGACGTCAGAGCGGTGGTCAACCACATCCTCGGACTGGCTGACACCGACACAGACGTTGAGATGGTCGCTGCACGGGCGATGGAAGAGTCGGCTACGCCCTTCTACAGTCCCATCGTCGCCGACACGAACGGTGACGGCGTGGTCGACATCGCCGACGTCACGCAGATTATCAGCAAGGTCGGCACCGTCGTCTACAAGAAGCCGGAAAAGTAATTCCTCCCGCAATCCAATTCGCCAGCCTTCTGCAACTGAGGGCTGGCGAATAGGGTTATGGTCTACTATAGAGTGAAATTTCAGATTTCAACAATAAAAAAGCTATGTCATGAGGCAAGTTTTCACGTATCTGATGTCGAATGGTTATTTAGCAGAGAAGGAGGATTAGAATATGGGAAATATGAGGTATAAAGGCTATACGGGCAGTGTAGAATACAGTGAGGAGGACAACTGCCTGTTCGGCAAAGTGATGGGACTGAGCAAGGATGCCATTACCTATGAGGGACAGACAGTGGATGAGCTGCGACAGGACTTCGAGGGCGCCGTCGATGACTATTTGGAGGGCTGTGCTGCCCGCGGCGTGGCACCATCGCGGCCTTACAGCGGTACATTCAATGTCCGGGTGTCTCCAGAGATTCACAGTGCGATTGCCATGATGGCACAACAGGCAGGCGTGTCCATCAATGCCTTCGTCCGCCAGGTGTTGGCAAAGGAGGTCGAACTGGCGTATTAGCAGTGTCTGAGGATTTCTATACCCCATACCAGGTTAGGCACGGGCGATGTCACGGCCGTTGCTGCGCCCCGCGTCGTAGGCATCCCCACCTCCGCTGTCAGCTACGACCTTGCAGGCCGCCCCGTCCCGGCCTCCGCTCGTCCCGGCCTCCGCATCACCGGCGGTCAGAAGCTGATTGTCAGGTAGAAGGCGGCGTTTTCGCTGCAAAGAACAAAATAAGTGCCGTATTATTTTGTTCTTTGCTTTTTTATTCGTATCTTTGCCGACGAGAAGGAAAAAGAAAGGAATAATTATGTGTACTGTAACATTGTCATACGACCAGAGCAATGCACTTGCACGGCGCAAGTTGGCGGCTCTGTTGGCTACTGGACTGTTCTCACAGCTGTCCACAGACGACACCCCTCAGCCTACGCCCGAGGAAGTGGAGGCTCATCGACAGGAAGTGGAAGAATTCCTCTATGGTTCCAAAATCTTAGCCGCAAAAGCATTCGCTCGACACCTATGACGTACCATCAGAGAGACATCGTGGAGATTGATTTCCCCATACCAGGCGATGGGTACAAGGTGCATCCAGCCGTCATTGTTTCTAATAATGGGCTGCAAGCAGACGAAGGTTTTGTTTATGTAGCCTTGATTTCGTCGCAGGATTTTGCTTACAGCCGTCATTACGCCTATCCGTTGACAGACGAAATGTTGTCATTCAAAATGAGCAAGCAAAGCTACGTGAAGTGTCAGGTTCTGGCGGTTACTGTTGATACAGGTATCCTGCGTCGCCTTGGCACTATCAAGCAGCGTTACTTTGACGAAATTGTCGATAAGATTATCGAATCCATATTTTAATAGGCAACTATTGACTATGATGCCCTAAAATAACCCACGGGGAACTGGTGTTCCTCAACAGTTTCAGGCAACGTCGGCACCGTCGTCTACAACAAGTAAAGGGAAACACGGAAACAACCCGCACTTCTGACACTTCTGACATAACCGCCTGAGAGTGAGTGCGGTTTTAGGTGCAGGCTCCCGAAAGAACCGACACCTAACCGACACCTGCGTTGTGGATAAATATGCAATTGGCAAGGGGTGGCGGGTTTCGCCCAAAACCCGCCACGTTTTTTCCCAAAACCCGCCCGTTTTCGGCAAAAACCGCCGCTTTTTGGCGGCGGGATGCCTCGTTTGCATAAATATACGGTTGGTGTATGGATATACGTTAGGTGTGGGAAGTGTCGGAAGTGTGGGTTGTTTCCTGTGATTCACAATTATTGCCGTCGTTTGTTATTTTTTTGCTAAAGTTTGCATTTGTTTCAGATAAATTTCGTAACTTTGCGCTCGCATTCCAGTAACGCACATAAAAATAAGTATAAATATAAAAACCTAAATTGTATGAATTACCGCTTGATTGAGAAAGCCAGGAACGCCTATATGGGACTGTGCCTGGCCGCAATTTGTGGTGGGTTCACGGCATGCACGGACGACTACGACCTGGACGACGAGGGCAACTACCCGTCGTGGCTGGGCGGCAGCATCTATGATGCCATGAAGAACCCGGAGAACCTGCAAGGCGAGAACGGTAACGTGCTGAAGGGTACCTTCAACAACTACCTGCGGCTGATTGACGACTTGGGCTACGCCGAGACACTGTCGAAGACGGGCTCGAAGACCGTCTTTCCGGCCAACGACGAAGCCTTCGACCGTTTCTATGCCAACAATGCCTGGGGTGTCAAGAACTACAGCCAGCTGACCGACGCCATGAAGCGCCAGCTGCTCTACGCCTCGATGCTCGACAACGCCCTGTTGGTGGAGATGCTCTCGAATGTCCCCTACGACGCTACCTCGGTGACGCCTGGCCAGGCTATGAAGCACACGACAGGTGCCAATGTCATCGACACCATCACCCACCTGCGTGGCCGTCAGGACATGCCGGTGAACAACTCCTATTGGGAGAAGTTCTATGACAAGGGGCTTTATATGGTTATGGATGCCACACGACCGATGATGGTACACTTCACCGAGGAGCAGATGACGTCGAACAACATCAGTACGCGCGGCGAGAACAGCGACTTTGAAGTTGTGACGGGCACACCTTACAACGTCGAGGAGAAGTCGGCCTACATCTTCCGCAACAAGATTATCTGTGCGGACGTCACCTGCAAGAACGGATACATACACCAGATGGAGGACGTGCTGGTGCCGCCGGGCAACATGGCCGAGGTGATACGCACCAGTGGCGAGAGCAACCTCTTCAGTCGGATGCTCGACCGCTTCAGCGCGCCCTACTATGACGCTGCGACGACGAAGAATTACAACGACTACGCCCAGGTTAACAACCTGCCGCTGATAGACTCCATCTTCCAGAAGCGCTACATGAGCCAGCGCTCGCAGGGCGGGGCACTGACGGTGGATCCCAATCAGACCAACGCCCAGTACGTGCTGCCCTACGATCCGGGATGGAACAACTATAACAACGGCTCGGTCGGCGAGAATGCCATCAAGGACATCGGCGCTATGTTCGTGCCCACCGACAAGGCACTGAAGGACTACTTCCTGCCGGGTGGCGGCGGCGAGTTCCTCATCAACGCCTTCGGAAAGAAGCCCAATACCGAGGAGAACCTGGCCGAGAACATCGACTCCATACCCTTGCAGAACGTGCAGCAGCTCGTAGGCAACCTGATGAAGAACTCGTTCGTGGGCACTGTGCCGTCGAAGTTCGGGCGTGTCATGGACGAGGCCAACGACCCGATGGGACTGTCGCTCAGCGTGCTCAACGTCAACGACAACGGTTCGTACGACGTGAAGATTGCCAACAACGGCGTGATATATATGCTGAACCGCATGTTTGCACCGCCCTCGCTGATTGCCGTCTCGGCACCGGTGACGCTGAGCCAGAACATGCGCATCATGAACGAGGCCGTCAACGACGGTAAGGGCGGCCGGAAGCCCCTGGCCCTGAACGTCAACTACTTCGCCTACCTGTTGGCTATGAGTGCCAACTACGCCTTCTTCATCCCGACGGACGACGCCTTCGAGCGCTTCTATGTCGACCCCGCCTATCTGAACTCCGACCAGCCAAGGGCGCTGAAGTTCTATTACCAGCCGAGGACGCCCTACGTCTATTGCTCGGCCTGGAAGTATGACAAGGAGACGGGCACTGTAGGCACGGACCCGACGGACTCTATTGGCCGCGTGTCGACCGACCAGTTCCGCACGCAGTTCGTCGACCTGCTGAACTACCACACCATCGTGCTCAAGGACGGCGAGACATTAGGTGCAAACAAGTACTACAAGACCAAGCACGGTGGCACCATCGTGTTTGGAGGCGACAACGTCAAGAGTGGTGCGCAGATTGACGGAAAACTGCCGGTGTCGCAGGTGACCCAGGTCTACAAGCAGCAAAACGGTACGGCCTACGCCATCGACCACGTCATTCAGGGACCTCACCGCTCCGTACTCGACGTGCTGCAGAGCGACCCGCGATTCTCTGAATTCCTAGACCTCTGTACCGACTTCGATATGGATGCCATCATGGAGTTTGCCAGCGACAAGCTGGTGGAGGTGAACCCCGTCACGAAGAAGAAGCGCATGGAGGCCTACCACACCTTTGCTGCCAAGGGCGGACTCACCGACAACGTGAACTACTTCAACTCGTATAACTATACGGTCTTCGCCCCCGACAACGAGGCTATGAAGAAAGCCTACGAGCGCGGACTGCCCCACTGGAGCGACATCAAAGTGCTCTACGACCAGTATGGTGAACAGCTTGACCGCGAGAAGGCCGGCGGCAGCATCAGTGACGAGGTGCAGGCAGCCCGCGACAAGGCACTGGCCATGGTTGAGGAGATCAACGCCTTCATACGCTACCACTTCCAGGACAACTCCATCTATGCCGACAACATCATAGATGAAGGCATCTACCCCACGGCTTGCTCCGACACCCTCGGTATCCGCGAGAAGCTGACCGTCACTGGCGGCTCCGGGCGCATCAGCGTGAAGGACAAGCGCGGACAGGAGGTCACGGTCGATGCTTCCGACGGCGCGAAGATGGTCAACCAGATGGCCCGCGACTTCGTCATCAACAGCCGCAACCACACCATCTCGACATCGTCGTTTGCCGTTGTCCACCAAATCAGCACGCCGTTCTGCATCCATAAGGATACCGACCGTTACGATGCCGCCTGGACGGGTGCCGGCGCACGCCAGCGGCTCAAGGAGTACCGCAACCAGTTCGACACCTATTTATATAAGAGATACGACAAGGAATTGATAACTGAGAATTGATAATTGAGAATTATGATTAGTAAAAGACTATACAGAATACTGGGATTGATATTTGTCATCTGTCAATTGTCAATTATCAATTCCGTTGCACAGGAGGCCCGCATCTCGGGTACTGTCAACGACTCTTTCGGGCCGGTGATGATGTGTAACGTCGTCGAGGTGGACGGAAACAACCGTAACGTCTCGTTCGCTCAGACCGACTTGAACGGTAACTTCTCGATGACCGTCAAGAATACCAAGAACAAGCTGAAGATTTCATACGTGGGCTATAAGACGCAGACACTGCCTATTGGCACGCGTACACGCTTTGACATCAAACTGCAGGATGCCACCCAGATCAAGGAGGTGACCATCACTGCCAAGCGCAAGTTCAATCAGGGCGGTCTGGCCATCCCCGAGCGTGAGGTGTCGGTGGCCGCACAGACATTCAGCATGAAAGAGGTGGAAGGTCTGGCCTTCACGTCGGCCGATGAGGCCCTGCAGGGACAGATTGCCGGTCTCGACATTGTGGCCAACTCGGGTAACCTCGGTGCCGGTACGACCATGCGCCTGCGCGGTGTGACCAGTATCAACGGTAATGCCGAGCCGCTCATCGTCGTCGACGGTAACATCTTCGACAACCCCGACGAGAACTTCGACTTCCAGAACGCCAATGAGGAGACCTACGCCTCGCTGCTCTCGGTGAACCCCTCGGACATTGAGGACATCCAGGTGCTGAAGGACGCTGCCGCCACGGCCGTCTGGGGTTCGCGCGGCGCAAACGGTGTCATACAGATCCGTACCAAGCGCGGCGCCCGTGGTGCCACCCGCGTGGACTACTCGCTGCGCCTGCAGGCCTCGTGGCAGCCGAAGGGCTACAACCTGCTCAGCGGTGACGACTACACGATGATGCTCAAGGAGATGTACTACAACCCCGCACAGAGCGCCACGGCAACGACCAACATCAACGAGATTAACTACAACCGCTCGTGGGCTGAGTTCGAGAACTGGAACAACAACACCGACTGGGTGAAGGAGGTACAGCAGACCGGCTGGAGCCAGTATCACTACCTGACGCTCACCGGCGGCGGCGAGAAGGCAAACTTCCGCGTGTCGGCCGGTTATGACCACCAGACGGGTACCATCATCAAGCAGAAGCTGAACCGCTTCACGACGAAGTTGGCACTTGACTACTTCGTGTCGGATCGCATCACCTTCCGCACCACCTTCCCGTTGACCTATACGGAGAACCTGCGCAACTACGACGACAACATCCTGGGGCGCGCACAGAAACTGTCGCCCAATATGTCGGTCTTCCGTCAGGATGCCAATGGCAACGATACGAATGAGTTTTATGTGATGCTGCCGGAGGGAGCAAGCAACGATGCGGGTTCGTCGGCAGCAGGCACCTCGTCGCTGCAGCTCAAGTCCATCCGCGATTTGGGCAACCCCGTTGCCATAGCCAGCAAGGCGTGGCGTAACGAGAAGACCTACCGTATATCGCCGGAGTTCCGCCTCGACTACTATCTTATGAGCAAGGATGATTCGGCAACCCAGCTGAACTACACCGGACTGGTCTACATTGACATCTTCTCGAAGAGTGAACCCAAATACTGGCCCGGCTCGCTGTCGACACGTGGCTGGCAGGACAGTAACTATAACCGTTCGGAGGTCTATGACTACAACTCGCTGGCCTTCACCACCCGTCATCAGCTGACTTTCATTCCGTACTTCAAAAACGAGGATATCAAGTTCCAGATGTTGGGCAAGTGGGAACTGACCAGCGGCAATGACAACAGTCAGAAGGTGGTGAACCGCAATGCCCCCAACGGCACGACCTCGCCCACGGTGGACACCGCCGTCGAGGACATGAGTACGGGTAATGGACAATGGCGCTCGATGTCGATGGCATACACCGGGCACTTCGCCTACAAGGGCCGCTACGTGCTCGCCCCCTCGCTGCGTGCCGACGGCACCACGAAGTTCGGCGACTCCAAGAAGTGGGGCTGGTTCCCGGGACTCTCGACCAAGTGGATTATCTCGGACGAACCGTTCATGCAGAGTCTGAAGCCGAAGCTCTCGATGCTGGCCGCACGTGCCTCTTGGGGCATCGTTGGCCGTCAGCCCGGCTCGGAGTATCTGCAGTATGCCAAGTACAATGCGGAAGGCGTCTATGGTAGCATCTCTGACAAGCACAGCGTCACCTATCTCGAAGGTCTGCAGCTGAACAACCTGAAGTGGGAGCGTACCACGCAGATTAACTTAGGTGGTGACTTCGGCTTCTTCGACGGCAAGCTGACCGGTGACTTCAACTATTATTTCAAGCGCACAAAGGACCTGCTGATGTCGGGCGTGCGCATCCCGTCGACCTCAGGCTTCACTTCGCTGTCGTGGGCAAACGTCGGCGAGATGACCAACCGGGGGTGGGAGTTGAACCTGTCGGCTAACAGAATCGTCAATATCGGTAAGTTCTCCCTGAGTGCCAACTTCAACATCTCGCAGAACTTCAACGAGATCGTCGATATGGACGAGAGCGTGCTCGAGAGCATCAACGGCGAATGGGACTCCAGCAAGCGAGGACAGTACCTGAACCGCATTCAGAAGGGTAACCCCCTCGGCTCCATCTACGGACTGCGCTATAAAGGCGTCTACCAGTACACCTATGAGTATCTCATAAACTTGAAGCAGAGCAACAACTGGACCGGCGAACAGCTGCAGAACTACATCAACAACGAATTCCTGGCCAGCGGAAAGACGGCACCCATAGCCATCAACAATGAAGGGAAAGTCATGATGCTTAATGGTGAGCCCATACGTCAGGTGTATAACTTCGACGATGGACAGTCGACATACGAGTTCCAGGGGGGTGACGCCATCTATGAGGACATTAACAACGACGGGCAGATCAATTCGCTCGACATTGTCTACCTTGGCAATTCCAACCCGCATATCAATGGCGGTTTCGGCATCAATCTGCAGTACGATAACTGGTCGCTGCGTACCAGCTTCAGCTATCGTCAGGGTATTAAGATCGTGAATCAGGCCAAGATGGGACTCGAGGAGATGTTCAATGCCTACAACCAGAGCTCGGCTGTGAACTGGCGCTGGCGCAAGAACGGCGACGTGACTCAGATTCCGCGCGCTATGTTCGACACGGGCTACAACTGGCTTGGCAGCGACCGCTACGTCGAGGATGCCTCGTTCGTCCGTATGAGCTACATTCAGCTGTCTTATACCTTTAAGAAGAAGATGCTGAAGCATATAGGACTGAACCGTCTGACAACCAGCATCTCTGGTCAGAACCTGTTCTGCTGGAGCAAGTACAGCGGTACGGATCCTGAGCACTCTCCCGGTTCATGGGGCATTGCCTACGATAACTCGCAGACACCGCGAAGCAAGTCGGTGACGCTGAACATTCAAGTGGGATTCTAAGTGGAATTGATAATTGAGAATTGATAATTGAGAATTGATAATTATGATTACCAAAAGCATAAAACATACCCTCATCGCTTGTTCGCTGTGCTGCGGCGCTGCCGGTGCCCTCACGGCCTGCAACGACTTCCTGACCATCTACCCGACAGACCGCATCGTCGCCGAAGACTTCTGGAAGAAGAAGTCGGACGTCGACCAGATGGTGGACGGATGCTACTTAAGCATGATAAACTATAACGTACAGGAGCGAGCCATCATGTGGGGCGCATACCGCTCTGACGAGCTGTTGAAACTGGAAGACTATAATGACAATACGCTCGACAATATCAGCGCCGTCATCCTGTTGCCTACCAACAGATATGCCAGCTGGGACAATTTGTATAAGGTCATCAACAACTGTAACATTGTCTTGAACCACGCCCCGGAGGTGATGGTCGAAGACCCGGAGTTTACCGAGGGCGACTATCAGGTGGTGCGCGCACAGATGCTGGCGCTGCGCTCACTGTGCTATTTCTATCTGGTCCGCGCCTTCCGGGACGTGCCCTATACCAACCGCTCCTACGAGGACGACAGCCAGGTGGAAATCCTGCCGCAGAGTGCGCCTGATGTCGTACTGCAGAACTGCCTGGACGACTTGGAAGAGGCAAGCCGATATATCATGAAGTCGGGCGCATACGGACGCTTTGACTGGCGCAACTGGGGATACATGACCCGCGACGCCGTCCATGCGCTGATGGCTGACATCTGCCTGTGGCGCGCTGCCATGAACCATAGCGCTGCCGACTACCAGCAAGTCATTGCCTATAGCGACTCCGTCATCAATGCGAAGGATGCATACTATAAGCTTTATAAGGAACTGGACATCACCAATGAGAAGGAGGACTGCTACCACTTGGAAGACGGTGACGTGGCACTCTCAACCATCTTCGGCACAAACGGAGGAAACTCCCATGAGAGCATTCTGGAGTGGCAGTACAACGGACGTAACAATTCGAACAGGGCCTTGGAGAACTACTATTACCAGTCGGGTGACGACAACAACCATTCGCAGAACAGCATCTTAATGGCTTCGCCCATATTCAATTCCGTAGCCAACAATGCCAATACTGCTGATGCCCAGAAGATTTACCTGTCGAAAAATGACTACCGTTTCTGGAACAATGTCTTTGAGGCCAACAATGAGGAGGCTCAGCAACTGAGCGTCCGTAAGATGGTGGCAACAAATGACATTTCGAGTATTACGTCGCTCACCGTCGGAGAACAAAAGTCGAACAGCCGCGAATTCCGTGAGTTCCGTCAGAACTGGATCGTCTACCGTCTGACCGACGTCATGCTGATGAAGGCTGAGGCCCTCGTCGAGACGGCTGCCAACGACAGCGACCGCGTAACACTCAAGAAGGCCTTCGACTTGGTTCAGGCGGTGAACAAACGCTCTATGTACAAAAATGCAACGGACACGCTGAAGTTCGAGGAGTTCAAGTCGAAGGATGACATGGAACTCCTGGTGCTTGCTGAACGCGAGCGTGAACTCTGCTTCGAGGGAAAACGCTGGTTTGACCTCATGCGCTACAGCTATCGTCACATGGAGGGAGTCGACTCCCGTCGGTGCCTGGCTGACATGGGAGCCTGGCCGGAGCTGTATGCGCCGATGCTGCGCATGATTATCCGCAAGTACGGGGTTGGAGGCGAAGGCGACGCCGTCTCTTACAAAATGAAGAGCGAACCCTACCTCTACTGGCCTATACAAGAAAGCGAAATCAAAGTGAACGCCCTGCTGAAGCAGAACCCTGTCTACATTCAGGAGAAGTCTACGTCAAAGAATTGAGAACAGAAACTTAGATAACATAGAATCATGACTATCAAAAGTATTAAACATATCCTCGCCACCTGTTGGCTGTACTGCGGCACTGCAGCAGTACTCGCGCCTCTTTCCTCTTGTAAGGAGGACATTGACGAGTCGAACCTCTACACTTTTACCGGCGAGACCATCGAGGACTACCTCGTCAATCGCAGTGACCGTTTCAGCTCGTTCAACTACATTCTGTCGCGAATCGGTTATGACAAGATCCTGTCTGCATACGGCACCTATACATGCTTCGCTCCTACGAACGAGGCCGTGGCTGAATATATTGACAGCCTCTACGATGACACGGTGAACAAGAACTTCGTACACAATGGAATGACCCAGCGCGGACTGGAGGGCCTTACAGACTCGCTTTGCAAGGACATTGCCCTGTATCACCTGCTCAGTACAGAGGTTATGGGCGTCAACATGGGTAACGGTATGACTGTCAAAACCATGCTGGGGCGCGACATCAACACTTCCATCGACCCCACTACGGGAGAGGTGGTCGTCAGCCGTCATTCTACAATCACCAGCCTCGACAATGAGCTGGAGAATGGTGTGCTCCACGAGATTGACTGCGTCATCCGCCGCTCTAACATGCTGATAACCGGTGAAATCACAAACCGCCCGGAGACATTCAAGATTTTCGGACAGGCACTGCAGCTGACGGGACTTGTCGACTCGCTCTCGGCACAGATGAACACCGATTTCGACCCCGTCGACAACAGGCGCGGATTCTATTTGCCTGAGAGGTGCGAGATGGGCTACACCATCTTCGCCGAGCCAGACGCAACACTGGCAGCAAGGGGAATTAACAGTATCGAAGACTTGAAGGCATACGCTGACAGCGTCTACGGTCCCTGTGCCGACCAGGAAACCGGCTGGTACGACTACGCCCGAACCAACCATATCAAGATAAAGACTGACGATGATTATACGGATCCGTGGAATACGCTCAGCATGTATCTGCGCTACCATATCCTGAAGTTCAAGTTGCCTTACGACAAGATTGTCAACTCGCACAACCAGATTTCGAAGGTAACGCTCGTTGAATACTATGAAACCATGCTGCCCTACACGCTCATGAAGATTACACGCAACAGCGGAAAGCTGATGATTAACCGCTGGCAGGCAAACAGCTCGCTAACCGACATGGTGGCTGAACTGGGGTCGGCAGCGATGCATTCCGTGCTCTTCGAAGGCATTGAGATAAAGGGCATAAGCTCCCAGATTGCTGCCGCCAACGGCTACATACATCAGCTCGCCAACACGCTCGTCTATGACCAGAAAGTGCCGCATGGCGCACTGAACGAGCGTCTGCGCATCGACGATGCCAGCTTCTTCGGCGAGATGATGTCCAACTCCTTCCGCCGCATCACCGACAGTGAGGTGAATGCCCTTAATGGAGG
This sequence comes from uncultured Prevotellaceae bacterium, assembly GCA_946185285.1. Classification (GTDB taxonomy): domain Bacteria; phylum Bacteroidota; class Bacteroidia; order Bacteroidales; family Bacteroidaceae; genus Prevotella. The sequence continues at coordinate 8,402 of CAMHIS010000006.1, read as the reverse complement.
CAAGACTGGTACCGACGGCGACCTCAGCGGCAGCTATATCCGCATACCGCCGAGATTCTTCGAGAACCTCGTCATCTACAACGGCGACGACACCCGACTCTACTACCTCTCTGGTCAGAACAGCGGATGGAGTAACTACCAGGGCGACGAGTTCAACTGCAAGGGTAACTACGACTTCGCCCTGCGTCTGCCTCCGGTGCCGGAGGGAACATACGAGCTCCGCATCGGCTATACGGCAGAGGGTAACGAGCAGCGTGGTATGTTGCAGTTCTATATTGGCAACTCTTCTGACCTGACCACGATGAAGGCTCTTGACATACCGCTTGACATGCGCCATGTGCCCAATAACAACGCGAACCTCGATCCTGACGTCATCACAGGCTGGTGCGACTGGCAGAAACTTGACGACAAGGGCATTGAGACTGACGCTAACATGCGTAACTTAGGTTACATGCGCGGACCTCTTTATTATACGGTGGGCGTGAATTCCGGCAACTATGCCAGGAATAACCCCAAGGACCTGCGCCGCATCATCGCCAAGCAGGAGTTCAAGCAGGGTGAGTACTGGCTGCGCTTCAAGAGCGTGCTCGAACAGGACCACCACCAGTTCCATCTCGACTACATCGAGTTCTGCCCCGAGAACGTCTACAACAACACCCGCTACGTTGAGGACATGTACTAAGATTGATAATTGAAAACAGAAGATTATGAATAGCAAGAATTTAATGAAATATCTCATCGCATGTTCGCTGTGCTGCGGTGCTGCCGCAGCCATCACAGCCTGCTCCGACTGGAACGACCACTACGATGCCGACACATCGCTGCTCGACTCGCAGCACGCCTCCATTTGGCAGAACATCGCGCAGAACGAGAATTTGTCGCAATTTGCCTCGTTGCTCAAGAAGACAGGCTATGATGAGGTGCTCAATGCCTCTCAGACTTACACAGTCTGGGCGCCTGGCAACGGTACCTTCGATTACGAGACGCTCAACTCGCTGAGCAACGACCGCCTGATGAAGGAGTTTGTTGAGAACCATATCGCCCGCAACAACTATCCGGCCTCTGGCGCAGTTGACAAAAGGGTGTACACACTGAACGAGAAGCTGATGCTCTTCAGTGGTGCCGGTAACTATGCCATTCAGGGTGTCAGCATTGACAAGCCCAACCTTGCATCGGGTAACGGCACCATCCACATGCTGAAGGGCAAGATACCGTTTGTGCAGAATATCTATGAGTCGCTGAACAATTACGAGTATCCTATTGATTCGATCAGCACGTATTTCCATAGCTACGATGTCAGGAAACTGAACGAGCAGAAGAGCGTGCAGGGACCGACGCTGAACGGCGAGATTACGTACCTTGACTCCATCTTCGACGAGCACAACGACCTCTTCCTTCGCTATTTAGCCTTAATCAACCGCGAGGACAGTAACTACTCGATGATAGTGCCCACCAACGAGGCGTGGATCAAGGCGAAGGCTACCATCGGCAAATATTTCAACTACCTGCCGTCGTTCGAGTTCATGGAGAATACGTCGACTACCGACAGGAAGAAGGTAGATGTCAAAATCAGAGACGTCAAATACCTGAAGGACTCCATCGTCAACCTGATGCTCACAGCTGGCCTCTTCTTCAACAACAATATGTATGACAACCGGCAGCTGAAAGCACCTGATGCAGCAACTGACTTCCATTGCGACTCACTCTATAGCACCCTCCAGGTGAAATTCTATTCCGAGGATGCATCACGGTTGTTGGAGAACACCCGCCGCATTGAGAAGAGCAACGGCTGCGTGTGGCTGACGGACGACAGTCTCCGTATGCGCACTTGGACTTTATGGAACCCGGAAATAAGACTCCAGGCCGAGTACAGCAGCATGGTGGCCAGCTCGGTAAACGTGTATAATAATGAGCCGCAGCGAATCTATGTGGCTCCCGGTACGCAGAATCCGGAAGTGAAGGGACATATCTCAGACAACGCCTATCTTGACGTGGCTCCTGTAGCTCAGAGCACCAACCCCGGCGTCGTGTTCTATCTGCCTGAAGTGCGGTCGACTACCTATAGCATTTACTTGGTGACGGTTCCCGCCAACATCACCAACCCAAAGAACCCGACCAAGCCTTACAGATTCTCGGCGACAATGGGCTATGCCGACGCAACTGGCAAGAATCAGGACAACGACCGCAGCTGGCTGGCTGTAAGCACGTTCGTCAGTGACTCTGCGCAGATTGACACCATCTACTTGGGCGACTTCAAATTCCCCATGGCCTACTATGGCACGGGAGACTATTACCCGTATCTCAGGGTCAACAGTTCGGTCACATCAAGGGAACGTGCCAACTACGACCGCAATATGCGTATAGACTGTCTCATACTACGTCCGAAGGAGCTTGACGACTATATCAAGGAACATCCTGACTACAAATACGACACAGGCATATATTAAGTCTTACCCTCAAAACTGAATGAAAATGAAAAGACAGCATATTCTTTATTTCTCCATTCTCAGCATGCTCTGTCTGGGTATGCCTGCTTACGCACAGGATGAAGACGTTGACGACGACGAAGTCGTGGTCGCCCCTAAGAAGAAAGTGGCCAAGGTTCCGACTTACCCGACCGTCGAGGTCAAGGGGCAGTGTGTCGATGCCGTAACCAAGAAGCCCTTGGCCGGTATCATGGTACAGGCACTGAACGACAAGAACTATACAGCCATGACCAATGAGGACGGTACGTTTGTCATTAAGGTCCCGACCTTCGCTACGGCACTCTACGTACATGCCCCGGAGTTTCTGAGTCAGCACGTCGGACTGGGACAGTTAGGGACACCAGTCAATATTGAGATGCTCAGTGACAAGTTCCGGCCGATGTATGGCAATACCACGACCATTGTGGCTGCCGCGACGGCTGAGGTGAAGAACACTACCTCGCAGACCGTCGAGACCGACATAGAGGAGATAATGGGCGCCGATGTTCGCAGCATTGCCCGTTCTGGCGGTCCGGGCTACGGTGCTGCCATGTTCGTCCGTGGCTTCACTTCGCTCAATGCCAATGCACAGCCGCTGATAGTCATCGACGGCGTCGTACAGGATATGCAGCAGACGCGTACGGCACTCCATTATGGCGACTATACCAACCTGCTGCTCAACATCAATCCTGAGGACATCGACAAGGTGACCGTCATGAAGAATGCCACGGCACTCTATGGTGCCAAGGGCGCTGCCGGTGTCATCCTCATTGAGACCAAGCGGGGACACAGTATGGCTACGCGAATCGATGCCAACATCGGCGTAGGTGTAACCCTTGTGCCCCGTTCCCCTGAAGTGATGAACGCCGAACAGTACAGGGTCTATGCTTCCGAGATGTTAGGTACCTATCCGGACATCAACCTCTATACGGATCCGCAGACCTTCAAATTCCTCGTCGATGACCCGTCGAAGTACTACTACGCTAAGTTCCATAACGACACCGACTGGAAAGATGAGGTTTACCACACGGCTCTCAACCAGAACTACAACATCAACGTGCAGGGTGGCGACGACGTGGGTATGTACAACCTCTCCTTAGGCTATACCGACGGACAGAGCACGGCACGCAAGAATGGCTTCAACCGACTGAACGTGCGCTTCAATACCGACATCAACATCATCAACAGGCTCACTACCCGTTTTGATATGTCGTACACCAAGCTCAACCGCGATGTCTTCGACAGCGGCGCACCTGAAAGCCTGCTCACGGGCACCATATCGTCGCCAACGTTCCTGGCACTCGTCAAGTCGCCGTTCCTCAATCCTTATACATTTAATAATGTAACGCGCAAGCTCTCGTCGACACTCTCTGATGCCGATGACTACCTGACTGTTCTTGACCAGGACCTCACGCTCGGCAATCCCACGGCTCTGCTGGCCAACGGTGATGCCATCAACAAGAACCGCGTCGAGGTTACACATTTCAATACGGTCATTGCACCACGATTTGAGTTCAACGACCACCTTACGCTGACCGAGACGTTCAGCTACACGCTTGACCGTGTGTCGCAGCGATACTACCGCCCGGAGGGTGGTATGCCTACCTTCCTCATCGAGGGCATTGGCCGTGTGCAGAACATGGCTAAGTCGATGTTCTCAAAGGAGACTTCCATTATGAGCGACACACGCTTGGCATGGAACCGCCAGTTGCGCGAGCACTTCGTCAGTGCTTTTGCGGGTTTCCGCTTCTCATCGTTTGCCTTCGACGACAATCAGCCAGAGGGCCAGTATTCTTCGGCGGGTAACGACAAAATACCTAACATCTCGAACAACATGGACTTCATCGATGCTACCGGTGCCGATGACTCGTGGCGCTCGATGACCTGGTATGGCAACGTTGACTATAACTACCGGAACCGCTATTTTGCACAGCTGTCGCTTGCTGTCGAGAGTTGCAGCCGTTTCGGAAAGGAGGCCGACGGAGGCGTGAAAATCGGCGGTGTGACGTGGGGCGTATTCCCCAGTATCCAGTTGGGTTGGGCGCTCTCCAACGAGACATGGTTCCCCAAGGACAAGGGCATCAGCTACCTGCTTCTGAAGGCCGGCTATGACCTCTCTGGCAATGATGACATTGCTGGCAATGCCGCACGCACATCGTTCAGTGTCACCAAATACCTGTACAAGGCTACGACCGCCCTGCTCGACAATATCGGAAACGAGAGCATCACTTGGGAGCAGACGGGCAAGATGAACCTCGGACTGAAGGCTTATTTCCTGAACAACCGGTTGGGCTTCGATTTCGACTTCTATATGAATCATACCAAGAACCTGTTGACTCTAAAGTCGTTCGACAATCCCGTAGCGGGCATCAACCGCTATTGGAGCAACGGCGGATCACTCGACAATACTGGCTTTGAGGTCACGCTGACGGCTAAGCCCGTCGTCACCAGCCAGCTCAATGTCGAGGTGGGTGTCAGTGCCGGCCACTATGCTAATAAGGTGAAGAGTCTGCCCGACGACTCCCGAATCTATGTCGACGGGCAGCGCACGGCACAGGGCTACGTCTCCAGCATCTACGGTACTGACAATGTTGCAACCATCGTCGGCCAGCCCGTAGGCGTGTTCTATGGCTATAAGACCAATGGTGTCTTCGCTGACGACAAGGAGGCTGTCGCTGCAGGCAAGACGGGCTATCTCTACCTGATTGATGAGACAGGAGCCCGTCAGAACTTCAAGGCCGGCGATGTGCGCTTCGTCGACATCAACGGCGACGGCGTTATTGGTGAGGCCGACCGCACCATCATCGGCGACCCCAACCCCGATATCTACGGTAACATCTTCGCCAACGTCAGCTGGCGCGACTTCTCACTCTATCTCGGGTTCAACTATTCCTTGGGAGGCGACATCTACAACTACCAGCGCTCCCTGCTTGAGAGTGGTTCGAATTTCTACAATCAGACAACGGCCATGACCAACCGCTGGCGTGCTGAGGGTCAGCATACCGACATCCCACGTGCCGTCTATGGCGACCCCATGGGTAATTCGCGCTTCAGCGACCGTTGGATAGAGGACGGCTCCTACCTGCGGTTGAAGACCGTTCGCCTCAACTATCGTGTTCCTGTCAGCTACTCATGGCTCCAAGGACTCAGCGTCTGGGCAGAGGCCAATAATCTGTTGACACTTACCCGCTACTTGGGCAATGATCCCGAGATGTCGGTATCCAACGGCGTGCTCTATCAGGGCATCGACGCTGGCAACATCGCCCTCAGTCGTACCTTTACCCTCGGACTTAAGATTAACCTTTAATTGAGAAATGATAATTGAAAATTGAGAATTATGATTACCAAAAGCATAAAGACCCTCGTCACCGCCTGTCTACTGTGCTGCGGCGGTGCCGTAGTCCTCACGGCCTGCGAAGATATGTTCGAGACCGACAGTGACCGCCAGATCTTCGACCCGGCCCTTGACGAGAAGACCGACTCCATGTTCTACACCCTTGGCATACTCAAGGGGTTGCAGATGCTGGCCGACCAGTACGTTATGACTGGCGAGATGCGCGGCGACCTGACGGCCACTAATCAGTACACCGAGACCGACCTGCGCCAGTTGGCCGATTTTACCGCCGATACCTCCAACAAGTATGACTCGGCCTATGTCTACTACCGCGTCATCAACAACTGCAACTACTTCATCGCCCACCGCGATACAACGTTGCGCACAGGCAGCCGCCTCGTGGCTATTCCCGAATATGCCGAGGCACTGGCCGTCCGTGCATGGGCTTATCTGCAGCTGGCCAAGAACTACGGCTCCGTGCCCTTCTACACCGAGCCGCTGACAAGCATCGGCGACGCCAACAGCCAGCACGAGACCAAGGACCTGCAGGGCATCTGTGATGCGCTGGCTCCCGAGCTGATTCGCTTCAGCGGCACGCAGATACCAACTTATGGCAATCTCTCGGCCGGCGTGCTCAACAGCAGCGACAGCGAGAACCCCCAGGAGAAGAGCGTTGTCTCAAGCCGGGCCATGATTCCCGTCGACGTCATTCTGGGCGACCTCTTCCTCGAGACCCATCAGTACGAGCAGGCAGCCCGCTACTACTTTAACTTCCTGCGCACAAACCAGTGGACCATACGTCAGGCATGGATTGATCCCACGGAGAGCTGGATTATGAGTTCGCTGCGCGACAAGATGCCGTCGGCGTTCAACATGACCTTCTCCGGATTCCAGTGGGGTACCATCTTTAACGTCACCAGCACCAACGACATCGTTACCTACATCCCCCTGGCCGCCAATCGACTGCGTGGTGTCGTTACTGAGCTGCCCCGCTACTTCGGTTATGACTTCTACAGCACTACCGGTGGTTCGGCATCGTCGAATGCCCGCTACCTCGTGGAGCGCCAGATTGATGCCTCGAAGGCCTACTACGACCTCAACAACGCACAGGACTATTACTACACGCCCACAGCTGCCACAGGCGGATCCACCGTCGTGCGCAAAGCTGAGTTGGGCGACCTGCGCCGTTTCTACACCATGTACCCTGTGACAAAGAACGACTCATCGTTCTCCGTCATGCGCAAGTTCAACAGTGCCAACATTCCCATCTACCGCACGGCTACCGTCTACCTGCGACTGGCTGAGGCTCTCAACCGCATGGGATATCCTGATGCCGCCTTTGCTATCTTGAAGGATGGCATCAACGAGGATTTGCTTTCCTATACGGCGCGTGGCGACAGCACTGACCTCGAGTTAGGCCGTTACATCCAGCCTGAGACTGTCGAGATGCTGCGTTCCACCGTTCCGTTCCTCTCTGCTGAGAACAGCACCATGTTTGAGGACAACTGGGGTATCCACAGCCGTGGAACCTACTACACGCAGGGCGCTTTCTCGCCTTACCAGTATGATGCTATTGTGGGCAGTAAACTTGCCGAACTGGCTGCTGCCGGCTATCCCGTCGGCGCTACCAAGGCCGATACCATCAATGCCGTCGAGGACCTTATCTGCGACGAGATGGCTCTGGAGCTGGCCTTCGAGGGCTGCCGCTTCGGCGACCTTACCCGCCTGGCCCGCCACAAGAACCGCGCAGCCCTCTACCAGAACAACTTCGGTAGTGTGTGGCTGGCCGCCAAGTTGGCCTACAAGCATCCCGCCGTCTCACTGCTTGATGAGAAGAACTGGTATTTGCCGTTCAAGTAACGGCCAGGTCATTTATGAGTTTCAGCGAGACAGGTCATTCCCGTCTCGCTGAAATTGTATTCCAACGGCTACCAGCCCAGGCCCGGCAAATGCCCGACGGTGTTGTCCGTATCGCGTAACCTACGTGCCGGGACTCTGTTCGTTTGTCGCTTAGTCACTCGTCCTTTTTGACCTATAGCTCATTTTGCAGGGTGCGACCACGTTCAAATACCGATTCTCACAAGGGTTTCGAGAGTTTGAAACGTTTCAGAGCATAAATCGATGGTCGAAATAGCTCAATAGCTCATTTTGCAGGTTGGAACATGCGATAGAGTCCGATAAATACTAACTTTGCAGGCATTTCAAAAGCCAGAAGGCAGAGTCAGTATGAACAAGAAAGAATGTCCTGTGTGCAGAAGTAAGCACACGATTAAGTATGGGGTGCGCAAGGGCGTACAGTTGTATAAATGTCAGGACTGCAGTTACCAGTTCCGTGCAGGAAGAGAGGTCGGCGAGGATGAGCTTTGGAACGCTTACCAGCAGGAGAAGCAGACAATCAAGGAGCTGTCCGAACGCTATGGGATGAGTATAGCCACCATCAAACGCAGACTGCACGACATTAAGCGCGAATGGGAACAGCCACCTCTGTCCGGTGAGGGCTTCGTGCATATGGACGTTACCTACTGGGGGCGCAGCTTCGGTGTGCTGCTGGCATTGGACAACCAGACAGGCAAACCGCTGTATATGGCCTTCGTAAAGAGCGA
>CAMHIS010000005.1 GCA_946185285.1 uncultured Prevotellaceae bacterium | reverse complement strand
CGACTTCGCGGGCGTACCATATTCATAATAGATGGAGTCCTCGTCGCGCACCAGCTTCTTGCCTCTTGCGTCTGTGTAGGTGCCTGTCAGGTGCCCTTCCCTACCCTGCTTGTCGTAGAGCTTGAAGGCGCGGTTCAGCTGCAGGTAGTCGTTGGGATTGCCGAAGCGGCAGTACGAATAGGCATCCCACAGCAGTCCGTAGCATTTGTTGGTAATCCTATCGGTGGAAAGCACGAAGGGTATTGACACCTTAGTATTATATTGAAAGAGGTCTTCGTTCTTGCCACGCATATTGAACTCCTCCGACTGGTGCTGACCCAGACCGTAGAACTGTTTGTTGCCCAAGGGGTTATCAAATGTCAGCTGCCACGTAAGGCCGTGCTTCTGATCCTCGGTGGGCTGTACACCACCCTTGATACCCAATTCGCGCTCAGGAACGGTGTAGTCCCAGAACTGCTTGCCTGTCAACACCTCCGTAAAACGGTCACGCTCTGGGATGTCCTCTTTCTTACGTTCCGGCACCTCTTTGGCCAGCTCGATTCCCTTGCTGTCGAAGTATTCGATGTGGCCTGTCTTCTTGTCGACCACTGCCTTTACGTTCCTGGCAATCACGCTCACCTGCCCATCCGTCTCCTCAATGCTGTAGCTGCCCTTGGCAGGTGCCTGCTGCGGCACAATCATCAGGCTCGCGGGCTTCACGGGCAGTTCGTCCTTCGACGTGGCCCTAACACGGATGATGTTGTCGTTGATTACTTCTAACTGAATTACTTTGGCCTGCCCGCCGTCGGGGCGGATGGTCACAATGTTGCCGACTTTCTTCACGTCGGCAGCCTGGGCAGAAAGGCACAGCACTGCCGACACCAATGTCACACAGAGGTTAGTTCTATTCATGTTCGTAGTTTTAAGATTTGGTGCAAAGGTACAAAATAAATTCGATTTCCATAGCATGATTGGCAACAAAAAATAACTGCATGCCCTAAAAGACTATGCCCGCACGCCACAGAGGGCGCACGGGCACAGCATCTTGATTGATGTTACAGATTTTCGTATTTACTTGATTCTGACAGACTTCGCAATCTTCTCGGCCACGCCGTCGTAGAACTTTGCCTGCGTTTCGGGGTAGAAGATGTTGCCCGAGACGTTCACACCGTTCTCGCTGACAATCCACCAGCGCCAGGTGATGCCCTTCTGGCCATCACCGATGTCGTGGTAGTGGCGCATCATGATGATGTTGCCGTCGATGACGGGCTCGTCGCATGTCTCGCCGGCAGCTTCCTGCGATGTTTTCATCGTTGCTGCCGTCTCCTTAGCCTGGGCGGGCGTTGCACCTTCGCTCATGGAACCACAGTCGATGGTAGCAGAGCTTGAAGTCTCGGTGCCATCATCGAGTTTCAGCGTCGCACCCGAATCGAACCGTACAGTGGTTGTTCCACCATAATCAGACTCGCCGGAGGTTGTGAACTCCTCGGGCACGCTGATGGAGTAGTGGGCAAACTCGTGGGTCTTGAAGCCATCGGGCACAACGGCCTCAGCCTGTTCGGTCTGTCCCTCACCTGCAGGAGAGGCACTGCCCTTGCTGCCACACGATGAAATGGTGATAGCTGCAAAAGCAAGGACGGCAAATCTAAACAATGCTTTCATAGTTTATTCGAAATGATGTCTGATGGGCTTATTTGAACTTGATGCTCTCAATGAGGGGCTTCAGGAACTCAGCCTCGACGGGCACGTTCTTCGAAAGGCTCACAACGAGCACGCCACCGTTGGCCTCAGCAAACAGGTCGCTGTTGTTGTCAGCGCTATCAGTATAGTAGAGCTGCTTGAAAGTCATGTTGCCAATGGTGACATCGCCTGACTTCTCCTTGCCGGCTCCGTCGCCGAAATACTCGTCCAACAGCTTCTCGGCACTTGCCTGCTCCTTGTTCATATAAATCGTGACGCTCTCGAACTGTCCATAGTCGGGAGCATCCAAGGTGACAGAGGTCGACGAACTGGCGTTCTCATTGAACTTCAAGCCTGCGGGCACGGTAAGCGTGAAGTTTTCGCTCTCAGCAGCTGCGCCTTCCTCAGCGGGAGCAGCCTCTGCAGCCTGTTCGGTCTGATCACCACTTGCCTCTGTTGCCTCAGCGTTTGCACTCTTGTTTCCACACGATGCCACGAGCAGTCCTGCTGCCACGATAGCAATACTGAATAATGTCTTCTTCATTGTTGTTAAAATAAAATTGTTAATAATAGAGATTATTGTCTTAGGAAAAACGCTGCAAAAATAACAAAAAAAAACTAAACAACCAAATTTCTTCTTAATTATTTCTTTATTTGCTGAAGTCTCGGTCGTCGAGACAGTCCCTGTGGGTGTTGACACTAATGACGCCATAGCATAAAAAACTTCATTATGCTTGTAGGTTTTTATATATTCTCTTCGTAATCCGGTCGACGGTGCGCCGGTACCACCACCATACACCAGCCGCAGCACAGAGCAGGTAGAACATGATAGCCCACCACGACAAGTAGAACGGCGGTCGGATGATAATCTCGAGCCGGCTCTCCTCTTCGCCCATAGTACCGTCGTCGTTGAGCATACGCACACAAAGCGTATAGGAGCCTGCTGGCAGCGACATATAACTGATGCTGGGGTTCTGTTCGGAGGTACGCACCCAGTTGTCGTCGAAACCCTCTAAGCGGTAGACGAAGCGCGAACGGTTGTGCAGCTCGCCGCTATTGCTCGACAACTGAATGGTGAACTGGTCGTTGTAGCGGAGTGTCAGCCGTCGGCATGACCCCAAGGCTTTCTCAAGGATGACACGCCCGTCCACACGCTCGCCGATAACCACTTCCTGATTGAACAGCAGCAGGCCGCTGATGAGCGGTATCTCCTTGATACTGTCCTTCCCCATCGCCTTCGGATACAGGATGTCGAGACCGTTCTGTCCGCCCACCAACAGCAGCCCAGCCTCGGTGAAGACGGCAGAGCGCTGGTTGTAGGGGCCGTTCTGCAGACCGTCACGATTGCTATAGCTACGCACGAAAAACGTCCACCGGCCGTCGTCATGCTGCTGGGGTATGACATTCGAAATGCCGTGGTCGGTGACCAGCCACATCGTATGGCCGTCGTCCTCGACAATGCTGTTGACGGTAGAGCCGATGAGTCCCGACCGCATGTCAAGCAGATAGTAGCGTCCCGTCCTCGGATCCACGACGGAGGCTCCAGAGGCGGAACCTTGCCAAATCAGCTGGCGGCTGTCCTCCATACAGGTGATTGACATCTCAGCACCGCCGACCTCGTTCAGCCGTTCTATGCTGCCTTGGTTGACAATGCGGAACGTCTTCGGATTGACGAGCGAGTAGTATTTGGAATGGCTCACCAGCAGCCACCCCTTCTTAGTACGGGTGACGGTCGAGATGTAGTCGCTGGGAATCTGGGAATTGCTCATGCGGAAGGTACGCATCTGCCCCGTCCGTTTATCAATGCGCTGCAGACCGCCGCCAAGAGTGCCTATCCAGATGTTTCCCCACTGGTCCTCACAGACGGCCCACACGTTGTTGCTGACCAGTCCCAGGGTGTCGCCAGTAGCGCGGTAGTTCGTCAGCTGTCCGTCCTTGATGTGGATCAGTCCGCCCTCGTATGTACCGAACCAGACGGAGCCGTCGGAGGCGGCTAACGAACTGACCATGGTGTTCGAGCTGATGGCAGCGTTCCCTTTGTTGTAAACGGTCTGTTCGCCAGCCCAACTGTCGTAGCGTATGATGCCTGCATCATTGGTGCCTAACCAGGTGACGCCCCTGCGGTCGTAGCAGACGGTGTTGATGTTGCCCATCTCCAAATTGCGGAAACTCGACGTATTGCCAGTATAGAAGTTCATGCCGTTCGAGTAGGTTCCTATCCACATACGCCCCAGCTGGTCCTGCATGATGTTGCGCAGGGTGTTGTCGCTGACAGATGTCGGGTCGTTCTTGACAGTGAGGAACTGCTTCAGCTCCTTGCTGGCCGGGTCGGCCACGAAGAGTCCGCTATGGTCGGTGGCAAGCCAGATGCGCTGCTTGCTGTCGACCAGCAGGTCCCACACCTCCATCTCTTCGGGCACAGGGGCGAATCCCCACTCCCGCAAAGCCGTCTGGACCGTGTGAATCCAGCGTCCGCTCTTGCGGTTCCAGATGTAGGTGACGGGTTGGGTGATGACCCACACATTGCCCTGATGGTCGGTTCTCAGCTTGCAGTGCTGGTCGTGGGTGAGGCCGTTCTCCCTCAGATAGTTCTCTTTCTGTATGATGACGTCCTTGTCACGGTCAAAGCAGATGATCTCGCCGTTGTTCGACGCCAGAAACACCAGATTGCCTTCCTCGGCCATCGACGACACGCCGATGTCGGAATTGAACTCCTGATTGCCGTAGCCGAAGCGGAAGTGGGCAATCTTCCCCGACTGCGGGCTGTAATGATAGAAGCCGTTGTTATAGGTTTTCACCCAGAAATCCTTCCTGCTGTCAATATACACGTATTCCAGTCCGCCCGTCAGCCCCCGTTTCTCCAACCACTGCTCCGGATGTCGGTCGCACCGCTCGACAGCAGGGCTGAACACAGAGTAGCCCATACCCTGCTTCAGCCACAGGCGCCCGTCGTATGACTCAAAAATGTCGTCCACGTAGTTGGTACGAAGCGTCGTCGTGTCGCGAAAGTCTGAGTAAAAGGTCTTCACACGGTAACCGTCATAGCGGTTCAGCCCGTAGGGAGTGCCTATCCACACAACGCCCCTCGAGTCACGCAGGACACACAGCACCTGCGAGTTCGACAAGCCGTCGCGGGTGTCGAGCCGTCGGAACTTCAGGTCGGGAATGGCTGCCTGCACAATCAAGGAAGGCAGCAGCGCCATGACCAGTGAAACTATTGTTCTGCGTAACATATAGAGCCGTTTCTATTATTGGTTTGTAATCGTCATTTCCTTTTATGCTTTGCCGAGGTTTCCCGGATAACCAGCTTCTGGGGAACAATCTCCTTACGAATCCGTGTATCACCGGCAATATTGGCCAACAGCAGTCGGCAGGCCATCTGCCCCATCTTGCTGGACTGGTCCTCGATGGCCGAAAGGCAGGGCGTGGTATAGCGGGCATGGGCATCGTCGGTAAAGCCGATGAGAGCCACATCCTCTGGTATGCGCAGCCCCTGCTGCTTGATGGCGTTGAAGGCGGCAAACAGCAGAATATCATTGAAAGCGAGTATGGCATCGGGACGGTCGGGGCGCTGCAGCAGATGCAGTGTATTCTTCAGCGCAATGTCGAAGTCGATGTTGTCGCACATCACCAGTTCACGCTCTATCGGGATGTGGTTGTCACGCAGAGCCTCTAAATAGCCGTGCTTGCGGCGGCGAACCATATCCAGGTGATTGGGGCCGCCGACGAAAGCGATGCGGCGCGAGCCGGTGTCTATCAGGTGTTGGGTAGCCTGTTGAGCAGCCTCGTCGCCATTGGCTGTAACACTCGAGAACTTCTCCGGTAGACACGTCCGACCGAAGAACACCAGGGGAATGCCCATGTCGCTGATTTCCTCGAAGTGGCTGTAGTCGGTGGTGCTCTGCGACAGACAGGCGATGATGCCCACCACATGCAGGTCTATGAAATTGTCAATGGCCCGCTGCTCGTCGAGGCAGTCTTCATGGGTATTGGCACTGATGACGCTATAGCCGGCCTTGCGGGCCTCCACCTCTATTCCGTCAAGCACGGCGGCATAGTAGTGGGTAACCAGGTTTGGCAACACCACGCCGATGACTTTCGGAGCCTCTTTTCGCAGGCTCTGGGCAAAGGGATTCGGACGGTAATTCATCTTCTTTGCCAGTTCCTTCACTCGCTGCTGCATCTCCTTGCCAATCTCCGGTGATGAGTGGAGGGCACGGCTGACAGTGGCGATGCTTACACCCAGTTCCTGGGCCAAATCCTTGAGCGATGTTCTGTGCTTCGGCATATCGAATAGTTTAACGGGACAAAGGTATGAAAAAAAAGCGAATGGCGCAAACGTTTACGTGTTTTTTTTGTCTTAAAATGCTGCAAAACAGCCGAAAACGTACTACCTTTGCACTCGAAATGAGTAATGAATAGTTGATAATAAGTTAGTTAGATTAGGCCGGGGCTGTCGCGACGACACTCCCGGTTTTTTTTGTTCGTTTGGAACAAGTCAATACTTGTAAAAAGCCCAGACCTTCCCGTCCTTGCTGAGAACGAGATCCTCGCTGTCGAGTGTTTCTATTCTCACACGTATGTCGCTGAAAGGCTTGAAGCCGAAGGTGTCTTCCACGATGGCGGTGTCCTTCTTTACACCCTTGACGGAAACGCACTGCATGAAAAGGCTGTCACCGACATGCTGGAAGTTCCCGAATATTTCGCCCTTGCCCATAAGCCTGAACAAAGACACGGAGCCCGAGAAACTCACGTACTGAGTGTCTGACCCTTTCATGCGCCATTGTCCCAACAGACTGCCGGCGTCCCCACCCTCCTGACATGCCGACAGACACAGGAGCGTGAAAAGACACAATATCTTATAGTATCTTGCCATGATATTCAATGTTGAAGTTAAACGAGGAGCAGTCACCATAGATGTTGCCTTTGTCAAAAGCATAAGAAGCGCCAAACTGCCAAGGCCCCGCATTATATATCCCCTTGAACATGGCATCAAAAGAGTGATGCTTGGTTGTTAGCGGAACATTATAAGTACCCCAGCCCTCACGGTATGAGCCTTTTACGAGATAGGAGATGCAGTCGGTCACCTCACCGCAGACACCCAAATGCCATGCCTTGACGCGACTGTCGCGGAACTCCGTAAAACCGTCGGCATTGTAAATAGGTGAAGTGATAAGGGCTGTGCCCACCGCCATTCCATAATGGGTATAGCTGCCGTAGAAGGTATGACTGTAATAGCTGTCATTACCGACAACGAGGTCTGTTATCTGGCTCCGGGCGGGTTCAGGATAGTCACCACTATCCCAGTGGAGTGGTCCCGACTGGTTAGTGGTCTGAAGATACTCGGCCACGGCGCGCCTGACAAGCTGCCGCTCTGCACTTTTATTGTTGTACTGCAGTCCGAACAGGCCATCCCAGCCATTTCCCTTGCGCATACCAGAACCGTCTTCAAAAGGGTCGTCGACATAAGCCTGCAGCTGATGATGCCTGTCAATGTTCCAGCCTACCTGAACAGTCATCGTACCGAGATGGTTGCCATAGACCCAGTCCTCCATTGCCCCATGCTCAAAATACTGCTTGTCGCCCAATGGCAGGATGACTTTATAGAATGTTTTGAAATCAACCGGTTTCTTTATGACAACCGGCTCCGCCTTGTTGATATAATCATATTTGGTGCCGGAAAACTGCACGACATGCTCTATGCCAGCCGTCACAAAGAAGCGCTTCTCGGGGTTGGTGCGGAAGAAAAGGTGCTTCTGGTGGTAATAGATGTCCGTAGTATATCTGAAATTGACATCTTTCCCCCGGAAAAAGGCACGCTCACGATAGTCACCGTCCAAGAACATACCATATCCGCCGTCGAAGTTGGCCTGAAGCCATCCACGGGTGAAGGGAACATCAACGAAACCGTTGGTGCCAAGGTGGACCTGCGGCACCGGCTTGGCATTGGTACCCTTTGCAAAAGCGCCGCTCGACAGCTGGTCATCGCGCAGCACAGGCTTTATTTCCCGAGCTCCTGCCTCAAGGAAAAGCGACTTGTAGGATAAATTGGCATAACATTGCTGCAGGTAAGCCGGATGGTCGGCATGAACAGAGGCAACGGCGTCGACGCATCCCGACAAGACGACATCCTCAGCCAGTGAATGGGCAATGCTGACGGCACCGCGAAGATAGGCGGTATTGGGTCGCACAGACAGAACATGGTGACGGTTTGTCACCAACTGGTAAGCAGTATAGTCGCCTGTTCCTACAGAGGTCTCTGCCGACAGCACATACGAGATACGTGTAGGCAGTGAGTCCTGCGCCACGGAAGCCGTTGCCAGCAGGCCCCAGGCGGAGAGGGTTAAAAGTGACTTTGTCAATATCTTCATCAGCGTATTTCTCTATTGTTCACTCCACAGGTATTTCCACCCAGAAGGTCGAACCTTCACCTAACTTCGAGCTGACGCCGACATCACCACCCAGACTGGCGGCCATCATCCGGCAGATGCTCAGTCCAAGTCCTGTGCCAGGGATATATTCGTCGACCTTGAAGAACCGTTCAAACACCTGTCCAATGTGTTCAGGAGCAATTCCCTTGCCCGTGTCACGTACCCAGATACGGATGCGGTTCGAGACTGGTGTATCGTAGCCTATGACGATACTGCCCTGAGAGGTGAACTTTGCCGCGTTCGTCAACAGATGCTCCAGTACACCTGTCAGACGACCGGAATCGGTCGTCACTGTCTGACTTCCTGTTGCCGGCAGCTCCGACACCTCTACACCGGCCTGCGCCAACGGTGCCACAAATGCAGTCATAGAATGCAACAGCTCATTCAGCTCGAAAGTCGACTTGACCAGCGGTTCCTTGCCCGACTCTATCCTCGAGATAGCCAACACGTTGTCGACAATCTGCAGCAGTTTCTGGCTGTTCTCCTGTATCAGCCCCACTAATTGCTGACATTCACTCTCGTTATCGACTTCGGGCAGCACACCGGCAAAGCCGATGATGGCGTTAAGCGGCGTACGTATTTCATGGCTCATATTGGCTATGAAAGCCGTTTTCAGACGGTCACTCTCCTCGGCCCTGTTTCGGGCATCGACCAACGCCGACTCCATACGTTTACGCTCGTCAATACACATGGACGTACCGACGATGGTCTTGGGCTGGCCGTCAGTATGCCGCAATGACACCGCAGCATAGCTCTCCGTCCAGTAGTAACCGACGCCATGGGCAATCTTCACCTGACTAATCTCGTGGTAGGCTTCTATGCGCCCTGCGCAGATATCATCGAGAGCCTGCCTGATGCGGGGCTGGTCTTCCTCGGCCATCACGGCCACCAGTTCGTCGAGCGAAGTGCCCGGTGCAGGCATGAAACAGTCACTGCGGTCACGATAGTCGGTATCATAGGTGATGGTACGTTCTGCCACGTCTATATGCCATGTGCAGAGTTTGAGCACCTTCAGCACCAGTTCGTACTCAACGTTATGCTTTCTCACCTTCCCCAGCTGCTCCAGTTCAGATGCAAGCCCACGCCCCACCTTTCGCTGGTAGAAGAAGAGTGCCACAGAGACTATCAACAGGATAATTGCTCCTGCCCATATCAGCTGTTCCAAGCTGACATTCCCCTGCTGTGTCATTAAGAATAGCTCTAACATCAGCGCAAAATTACATAATTATTTTGAATTTGGAAATTATTTTGGGATTTATTTTGTTTTTGTGTTGTTTTTATTGTAACTTTGTCGCCCGAAATACGTATTTTATTATTTAATGGAACAAACATTCGAAATCATCGCCAAGACTTTTATGGGCTTAGAGCCCGTATTGGCGAAAGAACTGACCCGACTGGGGGCTAACAACGTACAGATAGGACGCCGCATGGTGTCGTTCACCGGCGACAAGGAGTTGCTGTACCGTGCTAACTTCCAGCTACACACCGCCATCAAGATTCTAAAGCCCATACGGCACTTCAAGGCCAAGAGTGCCGATGACGTTTATGAGCAAATCCGAAAGATTGACTGGACAGAGTACTTGGGCAACGACAAGACCTTTGCCGTCGATGCCGTCGTCTTCTCCGAGGAGTTCCGCCACTCGAAGTTCGTCAGCTACAAGGTGAAGGACGCCATCGTCGACCAGTTCCGCGAGAAGACGGGCAACCGCCCCAACATCTCGGTGGCCAACCCCGACCTGCGGCTGCACATCCACGTGGCTGAGGACCACTGCACGCTGTCGCTCGACAGCAGCGGCGAGTCACTGCACCGCCGCGGTTACCGTCAGGAGACGATGGAGGCTCCGCTGAACGAGGTGCTCGCTGCCGGCATGATCATGCTGACGGGCTGGCAGGGCGACACCGACTTCATCGACCCCATGTGCGGCTCGGGCACACTGCTCATCGAGGCGGCCCTCATTGCCCACAACATGGCCCCGGGTCTGTTCCGCAAGGAGTATGCCTTCGAGAAGTGGCCCGACTTTGACGCCGACCTCTTCGACCGCATATACAACGACTGTGAGGAGAACGAGAAGGAGGACGTCAAGTGCCACTTCTACGGCTACGACATCGACCCGAAGGCCGTCAACACCGCCCGCCGCAACGTCCAGGCAGCCGGACTGTCGGCCAGCATCACCATTGAGCAGCAGGACTTCAAGGACTTCAAGCAGCCCAGCGAGAAGAGCATCATCGTGACCAACCCGCCCTACGGCGAGCGCATCTCCACGCCCGACCTGCTGGGTACCTATAAGATGATTGGCGAACGGCTGAAGCATGAGTTCACGGGTAACGATGCCTGGGTGCTCAGCTACCGCGAGGAGTGCTTCGACCAGATTGGCCTGAAGCCCTCAATCAAGATTCCGCTGTACAACGGCTCCTTGGAGTGCGAGTTCCGCAAGTACCAGATGTTCGATGGCAAGATGAAGGTTTTCCGCTCTGAGGGCGGACAGGTGAAGAGCGACGAGGAGAAGCGCCAGATGGCCGAGAAGCACCGCTTCAAGAAGCACCGCGACTTCAAGCAGCGCTTGGAGGAGCAGGAGGAGAACGAGGATGCCGACATCCGTTCGTTCACCTTCCACCGCCACGACGATATGTTCGAGGAGAAGCCCCGGAGAAGCGGAAGACCGGAAAGGCCAGAAAGACCCGGATCCTCTGGGAAAGCCGGATTCTCAAGAAAAGCCGGATTCTCAGGAAGGCCTGGGAAGCCCACTCGTAACGGTCGCCCCGACAAGCGTGACTTTGGCAAGAAACGTAACAAATTCAACAACGATGACGAGGATTAAGGCACTGCTTCTGTCGTTAACACTGGCACTATCAATGACAGCGCAAGACAAGCTTTTCACACTTGAAGACCTGAACTTCGGCGGCAACAACTACGCCAATCTGCAGCCCAAGAACATGTTTCTCACATGGTGGGGCGACCAGCTCGTGCAGACCGACGTTGAGGAGTGCTACACCATCGACGTGAAGACGGGCAAGAAGCGCCTGCTGTTTACGCTCGACGACATCAACAAGTGGGCTCAGAGCGACGACAGCGTGCGCTATGTGCGCCACCTGATGAACGCCACCTTCCCCTACCCCGACAAGCCGCTCGTGGCCGTGGGCAACCGCAAGGCCTACATCCTGGTCGACTTCAAGGCGAAGAAGACGGTTTGGCAGGACAGCATCTCAGGCCAGACCGCTAACGACTGGAACAGCGCCAGCAGGGCTACGGCATACGTGGAAGACCACCAGTTGTATATAGCTGACGGTCAAGGCAAGAAGCACCAGCTGACCACCGACGGCTCGCGCGAGGTTGTCTATGGACAGAGCGTCCACCGCGACGAGTTCGGCATCACGAAGGGCACCTTCTGGAGCCCCGACGGCCAGCGGCTGGCCTTCTACCGCATGGACCAGTCGATGGTCACCGACTATCCGCAGGTAGACATCTACCCCCGCACCGCCGCCTACGAGCCCGACAAGTACCCGATGGCCGGCACCAATACCCACGTCGTCACCATCGGCGTCTACGACCTGCGCACACAGAAGACCGTCTACCTCCAGACCCCCGCTGTCGACTATGCTGCAACAGCGTTGCAGCAACCCTGCTACTTCACCAACCTGGCCTGGAGCCCCGACTCGAAGCACATCTTCCTGCAGGAGCTGAACCGCGACCAGAACGACTGCCGCCTCGTCAGCTACGATGCTGAAACCGGCAAGCGCGAATACCAGCTCTGCCGCGAGACCAGCGACAAGTACGTGGAGCCGCTCCACCCCATACAGTTCCTGCCGTGGGACAGCAACCTCTTCATCCTGCAGAGCCAGCGCGACGGCTACAACCACCTATACCTATATAATATAAAGGGCGAGCAGGTGAAGCAGATTACCAAAGGCCAGTGGGTGGTACTCGACGTGTTAGGCTTCAACCAGAAGACGAAGAGCATCGTTTTCGCGGCCAACAAGGAGCACCCCCTGCACCGCCGACTCTATAGCGTCAACGTGACAAGCGGGCAGATCAAGGCCCTCGAGAGCACCGACGGCGTACACCGTGGCGTGTTGTCGCCCTCGGGCAACTACATCATCGACCGCTTCACCACGCCCACCACGCCGCGCTGCATCGACATTGTCGATGTCAACAAGCAGAAGAGCGTGCGCCTGCTCACTGCCGACGACCCCTGGGCCGACTACCAGCAGCCCATCTTCGAGTGTGGCAGCATCAAGGCGGCCGACGGCGTGACCGACCTCTACTACCGCATGGTGAAGCCCCACGACTTCGACCCCGCAAAGAAATACCCGACGGTGGTCTATGTCTACGGCGGGCCACACGCACACAACGTGGAAGCCTCGTGGCACTGGGCCAGCCGCTCGTGGGAGACATATATGGCCCAGAAGGGCTACATCGTCTTCATCCTCGACAACCGTGGCTCCGAGAACCGTGGCCGCGACTTCGAGCAGGCCACCTTCCGGCAACTCGGCCAGGTGGAGATGAAGGACCAGATGAAGGGTGTCGACTATCTGCGCACGCTGCCCTACGTCGATATAAGCCGCCTCGGCGTCCACGGCTGGTCGTACGGCGGTTTTATGACCATCTCGCTGATGACCCACTATCCCGACGTGTTCAAGGTGGGCGTGGCCGGCGGCCCGGTCATCGACTGGAAGTTCTACGAGGTGATGTACGGCGAGCGCTATATGGACACCCCGCAGCAGAACCCCGAGGGCTACGAGAAGTGCAGCCTCATCCCGCAGGCCAAGAACCTGAAGGGCAAGCTCCAGATTATCACCGGCTATAACGACCGCACCGTCGTGCCGCAGCACTGTCTGTCGTTCCTTGATGCCTGCATCAAGGCCGGCACGCAGCCCGACTTCTTCGCCTACCCCGGCGAGGAGCACAACATGCGCGGTCACGCCTCAGTCCATCTGCATGAGCGCATCACCCAATACTTTGAAGACTACCTGAAATAAGACAGATTCGCTGGCCTTAAAAGAATGTTTGCATATTTGCAGCGTCAAATGATTCGTTTGACTACGCCGCTGAATGCGGGGAGTAGGTTATACAAGAATTTGGGTGGGTCAAAGAACAAAGATTTAAAGATTTACAAGATTATTCGCACCCAGAGAAAATCTTTTTAATCTTTAAATCTTTGTTGAGAGTAGCCACAAATATAAATCAGGACGCACAGATTTATCAGATGTCAATGACTATTTGAAATCTACGGTCCTTGCTACTACACCGTTATAACGCAGCGAGTTGATGATTGCCTTTCCCCTCTCCTGGTCGAAGTAATCCTTACCGCCAGGCAAATCGCTCGTACTACTGATCTGCTTAATCTGAATATCGATGAAACGGTCGGTTGTTTCAGAAATGTTCTCTAAGAGAATTGTCAGATAGTACGACCTTACACTTTCATAAGCATAGGCATCGTATTCTCCTATCTTAAACTCCTTGTACGTATCCGGATTGTCCTTGGCAGCAACTTCTTTATGATTCGGATATGCGCTGCTCTCTTGGAGGTATATCTCCATCTTAACGTTATTGGCTGAGTCAACAAGTGTTTTCCTGGCATAGAAAGACCCGAACACTTCTGCTTCCTTTACTCCGGCATCCTCTGGATACCAGAAATCAGCAGAAATCATCAGAGAATCACCCTCATAGGTTTCGTTGCATAATTGAAGCATAGTTCCCACACGTTCTGGCTGGTCCCCGGCTTCAGCCGTAGAGTCTGCGCCATTTGCAGCACTCTTGTTTCCACACGATGGCATTGCAATGGCTACTGCCATCATGGCGAAACCAAATAATACTTTTCTCATAGTAGCTAATACTTTTAATGAACAAATAAAGTTATTGATGAATATACAAGCGCAAAGATACGCATTATTTTTGAATCTCCAAAGGAATTGCTTGCTTTTTAAAGAAAAAGTTGTAACTTTGCAGCCGCAAAGCATATAAAATTAGAAAGGTATGAAGATACTACTGTTAGGCAGCGGCGGCCGTGAGCACGCCCTGGCATGGAAGATTGCCCAAAGCCCCAAGTGTGAGAAACTCTATATTGCCCCAGGCAACGCCGGCACGTCGGAGTGTGGCCAGAACGTGGCAATGAAGGCCGACGACTTCGAGGCCGTCAAGCAGTTCGTGGCCGACAACGGCATACAGATGGTGGTTGTCGGACCGGAAGACCCGCTGGTAAAGGGCATCTACGACAACCTGAAGGCCGACGAGCGGACGGCTAATATCCCCGTCATCGGTCCGTCGAAGGCCGGTGCCGTGCTCGAGGGCTCGAAGGACTTCGCCAAGGGCTTCATGCAGCGCCACAACATCCCCACCGCCCAGTACCAGACGTTCGACGGCGAGCACCTGCAGGAAGGTCTGGCTTTCCTGGAAACGCTCCAGCCGCCCTACGTGCTGAAGGCCGACGGACTCTGCGCCGGCAAGGGCGTGCTCATCCTGCCAACCCTCGACGAGGCCAAGCATACGCTCAAGGATATGCTTGGTATAGAAGCCCCCTCGGGGGCAGTAGGGGGGGCTTCTCCTATGTTCGGCAATGCCAGCAGCCGCGTCGTCATCGAGGAGTTCCTCAGCGGCATCGAGTGCTCCGTCTTCGTGCTCACCGACGGCCGTCACTACAAGATTCTGCCCGAAGCCAAGGACTACAAGCGCATCGGCGAGGGCGACACCGGTCTGAACACCGGCGGTATGGGCAGCGTCTCGCCCGTTCCCTTTGCCACGAAGGAGTGGATGCAGAAGGTCGAGGACCGCATCATCCGCCCCACCGTCGAAGGCCTGGCTGCCGAAGGCATTGACTATAAGGGCTTTATCTTCTTCGGACTCATCAACTGCGACGGTGAGCCGAAGGTCATCGAGTACAACTGCCGCATGGGCGACCCTGAGACCGAGACCGTCATGCTGCGCCTGAAGACCGACATCGTCGACCTGTTCGAAGGCGTAGCCAACGGCAACCTCGACCAGTATCAGGTAGAGTTCGACGAGCGCGCTGCCGTCTGCGTCATGCTGGTCAGCGGCGGTTATCCCGAAGCGTATAAGAAAGGCTACGAAATCACGGGCATCGACAAAGTTGAAGGCTCCATCGTCTTCCACGCCGGCACAGCGTTGAAAGATGGCATGGTAGTCACCAACGGCGGCCGCGTCATCGCCGTGAGCAGCTATGGCAAGGATAAGGCCGAGGCCCTCCAGAAATCGTTCACGGAAGCTCAGAAGATAACCTTCACAGACCGCTACTTCCGCCGCGACATCGGTGCCGACCTGTAAAGGTAAAAAGGTAAAAAGGTAAAAAGGTAAAGTGATCAAGCGCACACAGAACCATGTGGCGGAGAGCCGTTTCACGCTGACGGTGGTGGTGGTCTATGCCATTACCGTGTGGATAGCCAGCGGACTGCTCATTCCCACCGTACCCATCACCTCTGCAGAACTGCTGCGAGGTGCTTGGGCACAGTTTGCGTGCTTTCTTATTTCGGCCTTTCTCATGGTCGTGCTGAACAACAGCAACGCGCTTATCCGAATCTACAGCCGCACGGTGTCCTGTTCGTTCATCATACTAATGTGCGCGGGCTGCTTCCTGTTCAGTTCACTCGGCGGTGCCATCGTCCAGCTATGCATGATTGCCGCTTGCATAGCAGCCTTCCACTGCTATCAGAACAAGCTTTCGATGGGCTGGACTTACTACGCCTTCCTCTGCATCGGACTGGCCAGTACGGTCTTTATACAGATACTCTTCTACGTGCCGCTGCTCTGGGCGATGATGTATTTCCGACTCACCGCCCTCAGCTGGCGAACATTCTTTGCATCCGTCTTCGGACTGCTGACGCCCTATTGGTTTGCCTTGCCCGTCATGGCCTACCAGGGCAGCATCGACCTGCTTTGGTCACACTTCACGGCCCTGGCCGATTTCGGAACAACCTTCGCCTACCAACAAGTCAGCCTCAACGAGCTGTTGCTTTTCGTGTTCGTCGTGGCCCTGGGCATTACGGGAACCGTCCACTACTGGCGTCAGAAATCGGCCGACAGCATCCGCATCCGCATGCTCTTTGGCTGTTTCATACAGTTGTGGATGCTCACAACGATATTCATCATCAGCCAGCCACAGCACTACGACGTGCTCATCCGCATACTCATCATTAACGTGTCGCCGCTCATCGGCCACTTCCTGGCGCTCACCTACACACGTATTACCAATATTGCATTCCACGTCATCTGTGCCGTCGCCCTGCTGATGACACTCTTCAACCTATGGATGCCATCATTGACTTTCTGACCGGTTACGGCTACTGGGGTATGCTCCTGGCCTCTTTCCTGGCGGGCAGCATCTTTCCCTTTTCCAGTGAGATGGTCATGGCCGCGCTTATGGCTACCGGCCTTGACCCGTGGCAGTTAGCACTATACGGCACCATCGGCAACGTACTCGGCTCAGCCCTAAACTACGTCGTGGGCCGAATGGGCAAGGTGGAATGGTTTGAGAAATACCTGCACGTCAAGAAGCAGGACCTCGACCGGGCCGAACGGTTCATGGCGGGACGCGGGGCGTGGATGGGCTTTTTTGCCTTCCTGCCCATCCTCGGCTCGGCCATCACCATCCTCTTGGGACTGATGCGGGCCAACGTCGTCATAACCTTCATCGCCATTACCCTTGGCAAGATATTCCGTTATATTATCTTAATTTACGGCGTCGGTTTGTTCATTTGACACGGCTTTTTCGTACCTTTGCAGACTGAAATAGATTTTTAACGTTAAAAATATACAATTTAAATGAAACAATTCAGAATTGTGGACAACGTCTGCGGGTGGCTTGCCTTTTTGGTGGCTGCCATCGTCTATTGCTCCACTATTGAACCGACAGCCTCGTTCTGGGACTGCCCGGAGTTTATCACCACTGGTTACCGTCTGGAAGTAGGCCACCCGCCCGGGGCACCGTTCTTCATGCTGACTGCCAATCTTTTCTCGCAGTTTGCCAGCGACCCGACGCAAGTGGCCTATATGGTAAACACCATGAGCGCCCTGCTTTCAGCAACGTGTATTCTGTTCCTCTTCTGGTCAATCACCCATCTCACCCGACGGTTGCTGATTAACAAGTGGGACGAACTGACTACCGCCAAGCTTATCGCCATCGAGGCCGCCGGCATGGTGGGCGCGCTTATCTATACGTTCAGCGACACGTTCTGGTACTCGGCTGTCGAGGGTGAGGTCTATGCCTACTCGTCGGCCTTCACCGCCGTCGTCTTCTGGCTTATCCTTAAATGGGAGGATCACGCCGACGAGCCTCACAGCGACCGCTGGCTGGTGCTCATCATGTACATGACGGGCCTCTCCATCGGCGTCCACCTGCTGAACCTGCTCTGTCTGCCCGCCATCGTGCTGGTGTGGTACTACAAGCGCTTCCCCAATGCCAACGCCAAGGGCTCGCTCATTGCCCTGCTGGTGTCGTTTGCCCTCGTGGCTGCCGTGCTCTACGGCGTCGTACCGGGCATCGTCACCGTCGGCGGCTGGTTCGAGCTGTTCTTCGTCAACACCCTCGGCATGTCGTTCAACACGGGTCTGTACGTCTATATCCTCTGCTTGGCAGCAGCTGTCATCTGGGCCATCTACGAGACGCAGACAGGCGGTTCCGAGCTGCGCCAGAACATTGCCTTTATGCTCTCAGTCGGTCTGCTCGGCATACCGTTCTACGGCTACGGCTGGTCGGCCTTTATCATCGGCATTGTCGTCCTGGCCGTACTGTGGTTCATTCTCAACCGCCGCTACCTGCCCAAGGGTGAGACCAAGCGCGTGGCTCTCATATCGCCCCGCCTGAAGAATACCGCCCTGCTCTGTATGCTCATGCTGATGATTGGCTACTCTACGTATGCCGTCATCGTCATACGCTCCGACGCCAACCCGCCCATGGACCAGAACTCGCCTGAGGACATCTTCACCCTTGGCGACTACTTAGGACGTGACCAGTACGGCCAGCGCCCGCTGTTCTACGGACAGGCCTACACCTCGCAGGTGAAGCTCGAGGCCGACGGCCGCTACTGCAAGCCTGTCATGTCGACCGGCAAGCCCGTCTGGCAGCGTAAGGAGAAGGCCACTGCCGACGAGAAGGACTCTTACTTCATCGTCCGCACCAAAGATGAATACAAGTACGCACAGAACATGCTGTTCCCGCGTATGTACGATGCCGGCCACGCCCAGGACTATGAATCGTGGATGGGCGGCGTCAGCGGCACTGAGGTTCCTTACGACCGTTGCGGCGAGAACGTCATGGTGAAGGTGCCGTCGCAGATTGAGAATATCCGCTTCTTCCTCTCCTATCAGTGCAACTGGATGTACTGGCGCTACTTCATGTGGAACTTCGCCGGCCGTCAGAACGACATCCAGGGTCACGGCGAACTGGAGCACGGCAACTGGCTCTCCGGCATTTCGTTCATCGACAACGCCCGCCTCGGCGACCAGTCGCAGCTGCCCGACGAGCTGAAGGAGAACAAGGGCCACAACGTGTTCTACTGCCTGCCGCTGCTGCTGGGTCTCATCGGCCTGCTCTGGCAGTCGCTGCGCAAGGGGCAAAAGGGCATCAAGCAGTTCTGGGTGGTCTTCTTCCTGTTCTTCATGACCGGTCTGGCCATCGTCTTCTACCTGAACCAGACGCCCGTCCAGCCGCGTGAGCGCGACTACGCCTACGCCGGCTCGTTCTATGCCTTCGCCATCTGGTGCGGCATGGGCATCGCAGCCATCTACGATCAGTTGGCAAAGAAGCTCAAGAAGGACTATGTTGGTCTGGCTGCCGTGGTTGGCCTGGTGGGCCTGCTGGTTCCCATCCAGATGGCCTCGCAGACGTGGGACGACCACGACCGCTCGGGCCGCTACACCTGCCGCGACTTCGGCCAGAACTACCTGATGACGCTGCAGCAGGAGGGCAACCCCATCATCTTCACCAATGGCGACAACGACACCTTCCCGCTCTGGTACAATCAGGACACCGAGGGTGTGCGCACCGATGCCCGCGTCTGCAACCTCAGCTACCTGCAGACCGACTGGTACATCGACCAGATGAAGCGCCCAGCCTACGACTCGCCCAGCGTGCCCATCTCATGGGAACGTATCGAGTACTGTGCCGGTACCAATGAGTACGTACAGATTGACCCGAGCCTGAAGTCGCAGGTGCTCCAGCTCTATGCCGAGCAGCCCGAGGCAGCCCGCAAACAGTTCGGCGACGAGCCCTTCGAGCTGAAGAACATCCTGAAGTACTGGGTGCGCTCCACCAATCAGGACTTCCACGTCATACCGACTGACACCGTCTATATGACCATCGACAAGGAGGCCGTGCGCAAGAGCGGCATGATGATTCAGGACTCCATACCCGACCGCATGGTCATCTCGCTCAAGGGCAAGAGCGCTCTGTACAAGGGCGACCTCATGATGCTCGAGATGATTGACCAGTGCAACTGGACGCGCCCCGTCTACGTGGCTACCACCGTCGGCTCGGAGAACTACATGAACCTCGGCGACAACTTCATCCAGGAGGGTCTTGCCAACCGTATCACGCCGTTCACCACCAAGGACACGGGCTTGAAGAACTTCGACACCCAGAAAACCTTTGAGAACGTCACCAAGCGCTTCAAGTTCGGCAATGTCAGCCAGAAGGGTATCTACCTCGACGAGACCGTTATGCGTATGTGCTACACCCACCGGCGCCTGCTCTCACAGCTGGCAATGCACCTGACCGCCGAAGGCGAGAACCAGAAAGCCGCACAGGTGCTCGCACTCTCTGAGAAGGAGATTCCCACCTATAACGTTCCCGCCGACTTTGCCAGCGGCTCGCTCGACATGGCACGCGCCTACGTCGCTATCGGACAGAAGGACAAGGCCAAGACCTACGTCGAAGAACTGTGGAAAAAGTCGAGCCAGTACATGCATTGGTATTGTTCACTCGACGCACAGCGCTTTGCCGGTAGTCAGCGAGATTGCCAGATGCATCTCTATATCTTACAGATGCTCAGCCAGATTGCAGAGAACATTGACGAGAAGTACGGCGAACAGTACGTCAAGCAGCTCGAGACCATTTTCCGAACCTTCGAGGGCAAAGGTGGTAACCTGGGGTACTAAACCATGTTTATCGAACAACCGGCAGTCTACCTGCGCTGGCTCTATCCACGCGCACTCTGGAGAATGAACCGTCGCGAAAAGTCAGTTTATCTGACTTTCGACGACGGTCCGATTCCGGAGGCTACCCCGTTCATTCTCGACACGCTACGCCAGCATGCCATCCATGCTACCTTCTTCATGGTTGGCGACAATGTCAGGAAATACCCCGAGCTCTACCAGCGCATCCTTGACGAAGGCCATCAGATAGGCAACCACACCCACAACCACATCAGCGGTTTCCGACACTCACTACACGAATATAGCTACAACGTCGAGAAGGCAAATGCCTACATCCACGCCCACCTCTTCCGCCCACCCCACGGCTGGATGCGCATAGCCCAGTATGCCCTGCTATGCCGAAAGTACAAGGTCGTCATGTGGGACGTCGTCACACGCGACTACTCCCGCTGGATGACCGCCGACGATGTCTTCGATAACGTCCGGCGCTACACCCGTCCGGGCAGCATCATCACTTTCCACGACTCAGTCAAGTCCATCGACAAGCTACGCACTGCCCTACCCCTCAGCATCGAGTGGCTCAAGTTGCAGGGCTATGATTTTAAAGTCTTTGAATAAATCCGATTGAAATATGAATACAACACTATTACACTATATATTAGCAGTTGTTTTATGTGGAACCACTGTCATCGGAAGGGCTCAAGACAGTGATTATATTGTCAATGAGACCTTTGAGACTTTTCTTGACGGCTACCCTTCATCCTGCAATGGGTGGACTCTATTTGGATGTCAAAAAAGATGGATTGGAAAAGAGACCATAAGTGCTGCGCTTCACATAGAATCAAACAAAGACGGACAAGGATTCACAAGAAACGGATATGCTATTACAAAAGCCTTAGGATACGGCGGTGACGTGTACCTGACTTTTAGATATGCAACAGGCAAAGGATCTGAGAAAGAACCCGTAGTAGCTAAGATGAGAGTAATTATTCAAGGTGATGGATCTTTTGAAAATGGTACCAAAGACACTCTCATGACTTTCTCGAATCCTTCGGGAAGTAATATAACAGAATATGCAACTTATAGAGTATTCAACGTAACAAACAGCACAACTATCAAATTCTATCAAGGATTAAAAGACCAATCAGTTGTCATAGACGATGTGAAGATAAGAAAATCCTATTCGATTACTTTGGATGAATCACAAGACAACAGCGAAACCATTTCCTCATACTTGAACAAATTAGTCTCGGCTACCACCCGCACCATCACAGGCGGTATCTGGAACACGATGTGTCTGCCATTCAGAGTCTATGAGGATGTCCTGAAACTCGCATTAGGCGACAACCAGGACATACAGCTACGAACGTTTAGCGGTTACAATGCTGGCGTTATGTCTTTCTCTGCAGCAACAGAAGTACAAGCTGGCATACCGTTTCTTATCAAGATAAACGAGACTGTGACAAATCCCACATTTCCTGTCGTCACAATAAAAGAAGCCACCGCCCAGACAGTAACCCACGGCGATGTCAGTTTTGTTGGTACATACAGTAAAGTGGATTTGTCGACCGACGGCACGAATCTGTTCCTCACCACCCGCAATACCCTGGCTTCACCGGCTTCTGGCAAGAACACGATGAACGGTCTGCGAGCATACATCGTCGTGCCACAGGGCTTTAATCCTACCAATGCCCGTATTATGATGGACGACGGAGAAACGACAGCCATCAGCGCCTTGGCACCGTCAACGGAAACCAGCCCCAAGGCAACCTACAACCTGAAAGGCCAGCGCGTGGAGAACGCCCGCCGTGGTCTCTATGTCGTCAACGGAAAACTCACCCTCGTCAAGTAGACTGAGCCATGAGAAGAAAATACGTAAGCCCCGCCGTTGATGTCGTGGTACTCACGCCGGCTCCTCTACTTGGTGGAAGCAATGTGTTTTTAGACGAAGAGGCCCTGCTGGGCACTCTGGATGGGATTGAGAAGGATGTTGATGCCATTGAGGCGGCTACCCGCAGCTTTTTTGACCTCAACGACGACTGACAGAGACCAGTTCGCGCGCGGGCGCGATAATTGTGAATCTTACTTTTTATGTCGCACTTCTAACACTTCTTACACCTAAATTGGGTGAGGGAAGTGTTAGAAGTGCGACATAAAAAGTAAGATTGGCTATCAAATATACGCGCGCGCGTGCGTGTAAACGGCAGGTTTGTTTCGAGTCGTGTGGACTATATGCAAGATTAACAATCTTTATATTTATTCCACGGCGTGGAACAAATGAAAAGCGGCGGGTTTTGGAGAAAAGCCGCCGCCTTTCATACCGTAATCTCCCCCGAACCATAACAGCGGTGATGCTCCGCGTCATAGACGACGCAGAACTGACCGGGGGCAACACCATGGATAGGCGCGTCAGCATGAACCATATAGCGCCCATCGCCCTGCGGCTCGAGGCGTGCAGGCCGGTATTCAGGCGTATGCCGTATCTTCAGCGTGATGCGCTCTGGCGGCAGCTGACCGTTGATGCTATGGAAATCGTGTATCGGGAACTCCTGCTTGTAGGCCGTCGCCGGGTCATAGCCGTGACTGACGTAGAGGATGTTCTGGACGATGTCCTTCTTGACGACGAACCACGGTCCGCCGCCGAAGCCCATACCCTTGCGCTGGCCGATGGTGTGGAACCACAGCCCGCGATGCTCGCCGATGCGGCGGCCCGTCTCCAGCTCGACGACGTCGCCGGGCTGCTCGCCGAGGTAGCGGCGTATGTAGTCGTTGTAGTTGATCTTGCCTAAGAAGCAGATGCCCTGGGAGTCCTTCCGGCGTGCGCTGACCAGGTGCTCGCGCTCGGCAATCTGGCGCACCTCGTCCTTCATGTAGTGGCCGATGGGGAACAGCGCCTTCTCAAGCTGCCAGTCGTAGATCTGTGCCAGGAAGTCGGTCTGGTCCTTCACGGGGTCGGGGGAGGTGCAGAGCCAGAAAAGACTCTCCCCCAGCCCCTCCCTGCAGGGAGGGGAGTAGTTACCACCGCTATCACTATCCACTCCCCTCCATTCAGGGAGGGGCAGGGGGTGGGTCTCCTTCTGCGCATAATGCCCGGTGGCGATGAGGTCGTAGTCGTGGCCGCGCTTCTCGTGGAAGGCACCGAACTTGATGAGACGGTTGCACATCACGTCGGGGTTGGGGGTCAGTCCGGCGCGTACCTTCTCCATCGTGTAGCGCGTCACCTGGTCCCAGTACTCGCAGTGGCAGTCGACCACCTCAAGGCGGCAACCGTACTTCGCGGCGACGGCCGTGGCCATCTCCAGGTCCTCCTCGCTCGTGCAGTCCCACTGCTCTTGCTCCTCGGGGCCGATATTGATATAGAAGCAGTCGGGATGCAGCCCGAGGCGGGCCAGCTCATAGACCACGACTGACGAGTCGACGCCGCCTGAGAGCAGCACGGCGATGCGCTTGTCCTGTAATTCCTCTGTATTGATCATCGTGTTTGTCGTTTATATGTTTTTCAGGTGGTCGATGGCCACCTTGGTCAGTTCGAGTTCCAGTTCCCCGCCGTCGGCTGAGCGCAGGCGGCAGACCATGCTGCGCGTGTTGAGCTTGACGACGGCACGGCGGTTGATGATGGTGCTGCGGTCCACACGCACAAACTGCTGCGGGTCGAGCATGTTCTCAATGGCGTGCAGACTGTCGAGCAGCAGCTCCTCGCGGTCGAAGCAGACGAGCACCGCATAGTTGCGTGCCGCCTTGACGTAGGCAATGCTGTCAGGAGCCACCCACACCCGTCCTGCCGATGTCCTGAAGGCGAGTTTTGCCGGCGAAGGGTGAGGGGGCAGGGGTGAGGGGCTGTCGGGCAGGCTGCACTTCACCTTTGCGACGGCCTGTCGCAGTTCGTCGGGGCTTATGGGCTTCAGCAGGTAGTCGGTGGCCTGCAGCTTGATGGCACTCATCAGGTAGCTGCGGTCGTCGTAGGCCGTGGTGAAGATGACGCTGGGCAGCGGCATCTCGTCCTGCAGCTCGCGGAGCAGGGTAATGCTGTCGCGCCCCTGCAGCTGGATGTCCATCAGCAACAGGTCGGGCCTGAGGGTGCGGATGCTGTCGCGGGCCGCCTCATAGTTGTCGCAGGCGGCCACCACCTCGACGTCGTCGGCCAGGGCCTGCAGTTTCGTGAGCAGCGTGAGGCGCGGCAGCCGTTCGTCCTCGACGACGATGGTTCTCAGTCTCCTATTCATACACGTAGTCCTTTGGCACCGTCATGTCGAAGTGTGTGCCGGCAGTCTTGCCGTCGGCATCCTTCAGGTTGCGCACGTGCTGGCGTATGCGGTGCTTGTTGCTCTTGTTGTAGAGTTGTATCTGCTCGCTCAGTATGCGCAGCCCCATCTTCGTGGAGTTGCGGTTCAGCTGGGCGGCCTTGCGGCGGCCTATGCCGTTGTCCTCGACGGTGACCACGGTATCGTTCTCGTAGCTGGTGATGACCACGTCGACGTGGCCGCCCTCGGGCTTGGGACTGATGCCGTGCTTGATGGCGTTCTCGACGTAGGTGTGGAGCAGCATGGTGGGCAGCAGGGCCTTGCGGTCTACGTTGTCGGCCACCATCACGTTGTAGGTGAGCCGCTCGTCGTAGCGCAGCTTCTGCAGTTCCAGGTACTTTGTCACGTAGTCCACCTCCTCGTCGACGGTGCGTGCCGGGCGGTCGATGTCCTGCAGCGTCTGGTTGGTGAAGTCGGAATAGAGCTTCAGGTATCGGGCGGCCTCCTCGGTCGAGTTGTTCAGCACGAAGTACTCGATGGCGGCCAGCACGTTGGCGTGGAAGTGGGGGATGGTCTTCAGGCGGATGGCGCTGAGCTGCAGCTCCTTCTGCTTCTTCTCGCGCTTCAGCCGCAGCATCTCCTTGGCATGGCGGCGGCGCACGTAGCCGTAGGCTATGAGCCAGATGACGGCTGTGAGCAGCAGCAGGGCGGCGAGCCATGCCCACCAGTGCTCGTACCACTTCAGGGGCGGTGCCACGTAGGTGTCTTCATCGCTGAGGGTCAGCAGGTCGGCGGGCTTGAACGTCGTCATCTCCTCGATGCCGCAGAGCCACACCGTGCCGTCCTCCTGCTCGGCCATGGTGGCCTTCAGCGGCTCAAGCAGGGTGAAGCCGTCCAGGTGGTCGAGCAGTCGGGCCTTGCCGATGGTGTAGCTGCTGTCGATGCTGGCCACCAGGAGGCCGTCGGTCAAGGCCACCACCAAGTAGCCGTGGGGCGACACGTGCAGCGAGCGCACCTCGTGGCCGCTGAGCTGTGGCAGCTGGCCGTTGAGGGGCAGCACCTCGCCGTGGCGGATGACAAACAGCGAGTCGTTGCTGGCAAAGAAGACGGCGCCGCGCGCGTCGGCCTCCATGGCGGTAACGATGAGCTTCTGGCCGTTATAGTCGGCCTGCTCGGTGGTCCAGTTGTCCTGTTTGTCGCCATAGTATGGCGACAGACGGAACAGGCCGAAGGTGCTGCCTACCCAGAGGTGGCCGTCAGCGTCGGCAGCGGCGCACCAGGGATGAGCAATGTCGGTCGTGAGGGTGTCGGTGCGCCCGGTGGCGGGGTCGTAGGCGGCTATGAGGTGCCGCAGTCCTAAGATGAGGCGCCCCTGCGCCGCCGTCACGAACTGATAGCGGTCGAAGGGCAGGCGGAGCCACGTGACGGTGTTGCCGCTGACGGCGGCCACGTCGCTGCGCCCGGCCATATAGACGGTGTCGCCAATGACGGCGGCCGACGGCTGGAAGAAGTCCTCGGGATTGTCGTAGACGATGCGCCCGTCGCAGATAATCTTGCCGTTGAGCGTACCCTGGACTGTCGGCGTCACGGCGCGCACGATGTCGTCGCCGTCGGTCAGGCGGTGGTTGGTGAACTGTCGGCCGAAGAAGCAGTAGAGCCCCTGATAGGTGGCCACCCAGAGGCGGTCCCAGCGGTCGACGAGCACATCCTTGACGAGGTTGAAGCCCCCGGCCAGCTTGGTCAGAGTCGTGCCGTCGTAGCTGTACAGGCTATGGCTGTCGGCAACGATCAGCGTGCCGTCCTTCGCCGTGCGCACGAGCAGGCCGTAGTCGGGTGCCCAGTCGGTGAAGGCCGTCTCCAAGGCGAGGCTGTCGCCGTCGGCCCGGTAGATGCCGTCGTTGGCAAAGGCGCGCAGCACGCCGCCGCTGCGGTGGTAGCAGTAGACGTCGCCCTGAGGAATGAGCACGCCCTTGACAGAATCGACATACAGGTGGCGGTCGGGAGTCATCGCGTCCATCAGCGTGTCGGTGCTGACCTGCTCATAGCCGCTCTCTCCGACAGCCTTGGCCAGCCAGCGGTGCTGTTCCTGCTCGTCCTCGAAGAGCACGTAGCCGTCGGGCAGGTCGGTGGCGTTGAAGTTGTTCAGCAGCCAGCGGCCCTCAGGGTCCAAGGGGAGCTGTTGCAGGTCGTCGCCGTCGATGAGCCACTGCTGGCGGAAGCTCAGTGCCCTGACGCCCCCGGCAGTCTCGACGAAGCCCACGACGTTCCAGCGATGGCCGCGCAGGAAGGGTGTCATCACGCGCCCGTCGAAGCGCACGAAGCCCGACAGCGTGCCCACGTAGATATAGCCGCGACTGTCCTGGAACAGGGTCTCGGTCAGCATCTGTGGCAGTCCGTCCTGGGTGGTGTAGCGGCGGAAGGCCAGCCGGCTCTCCACCTGAGCAGCCGCTCTCAGGCTGCACAGTGCCAGAACGGCGGCAAGAAAGATGATGCATCTTGGTCTCATAACGGTGCAAAGTTACACATTTTCCGTGGAAACCGACACCTTTG
Source organism: uncultured Prevotellaceae bacterium (assembly GCA_946185285.1). Classification (GTDB taxonomy): domain Bacteria; phylum Bacteroidota; class Bacteroidia; order Bacteroidales; family Bacteroidaceae; genus Prevotella. The sequence goes on along the minus strand of CAMHIS010000005.1, from coordinate 35,395 downwards.
GTCAACAAAATCTTTGCTTCGTCCAAAAAAACGGGGGTCTCGTCCAAAACCGCCCCCCGGCATCATTGCCGTTTCAGCCTTTTTTCGTATCTTTGTCTCGTCTTAATGCCAACTTAAATAATACAATAGAATGATGAAAAAAGCAATTCTTACCATGTTTGCCGCACTGCTGTGCGCAACGGCGGCAACGGCCGAGGTAATCGACGGCATCAGCTACAGACTGAGTAAAAACCAGACGGGTAACACCGCTGCAGTGAAACGGGATTCCAAAGTTTCTTACAGTGGAGAGCTCATCATTCCCCCAACCGTCACCTACGATGGCGAGACCTACACCGTGACGGCCATCGACTCGTATGGACTCCAAGACATCAGCATGGTGACCAAGCTGAGCCTGCCGGCTACCGTCACCTACATAGCCAGCAACAACTTTATCTGGAAGAACTCATTGGAGAGCATCACCGTGGCCGAGGGCAACCCCACCTACGACTCGCGCGGCGGCTGCAATGCCATCATCGAGACGCGGGAGAACAAGCTGGTCGCCGGCTGCACGAACACGGTCATACCCGAGGGCATCATCTACTTCGCCGACGGTGCCCTTGGTGGCACCAGCCTGGAAACGATTGTCATACCCAAGTCGGTAGTGTCCATCGGCGAAGATGTCTTTTCGGGCTGCGAGAAGCTGACGACAGTCACCATCCTGGGCAGTCTGGACGAAGGCATCGACGAGGGTGCCTTCTCGGGCTGCAGAGCCTTGACCGACATCTACCTGTATGCCGAGACCCCGCCCAGCCTCGACTCCGAGTCGTTTGGCGAGGATGGCATCGAGGGCATCACGCTCCATGTGCCGGCAACGGCAATCGAAGCCTATAAGGCTGACAACAGATGGAGCCGGAACTGCGAAAGCATCGTGCCGCTGCCCGCCACTGGCATCAAGGGCGATGCCGACGGAAACGGAAAGGTTGACATCGCCGACGTGGCCGCTGTCATCAGCTACATCCTCGACCCACAGACAGTGCCCTTCGACAAGGAGGCCGCCGACATGGACGGCAACGGCTCCATCGACATCAACGACGTGAAGGCCATCGTCGACATCATTTTGAAATGAAAACCTAAAACAACACATAAGTATGAAAGACCTAAGAACTACCAACTTGCTGCGACGGCTCATGCTGGCCGTCGCGGCCTTCAGCCTGACCACCACGGCACTGGCTGACGACATCAGCATCCCCACCGATGCCGACCACCCGTTTGACCTGAAGCTCGGCACGCTCGATGGCTACGGCCTGAACATCAACAGTGCCAACGAGATTGACAACGGCCGCAACGGCTACAAGGCAACCTTCACCCTCGACAACCGCGAGGACGCCGACTACTACCTGCTCAGTTTCAAGGCTGGCACGCAGCTCGACAACACACGGTTTCTCATTACCATCACCGCCGACGACGGCACAGAAGTGTTAAGCAGCGACGTGCCGCTGGTGAACAACGGCACATGGGCGTGCAACTACGGCTACTCCGTGAAGACCGGCAAGATGGAGAAGGGCCGCTACACCCTGGTCTTCAACTTCATCAGCGAGGGCAACAACTACGTGGCGCGCCTGGCCGACATCGCCATCAAGCGGCCGTTGCGGCTGCAGCCCGGCGACGAGGTGGAACTGGCGAACCCCGACTTCAGCAGCGGTAATCAGGGATGGAGCCGCGAGAATGCCAACTTGCGTATCTCGAACGAGTTCCGCGGCAATTTCTACGCCATGTCAGACCTGACTAACACCGGTTCCGTCAGTCAGGCCGTCAACTCACTGCCCGACGGTCTGTACCTGCTGGAGGCCAATGCCTTCGACCACGTCAGCAGCAATCCCGACTTGGCTTACGACCAGTGGCAGAAGATGGACACCGTGCATACCTATCTCTTTATGAACGATGTGGAGGTGCCCATGAAGACCGTCTTCGACGACCGCCTCACCGGGGTCAACATCTACCGCTGGTATGAGGGCGTGACGGGCAACTACCTCTTTGCCGGCAACGGTGCCTGCGCCCCCAGCAGCAACGGACAGCAGGCCGACGGCATAGCTCTGGAGCAGGGACTCTACCGGCAGAGCATCGTGGCTGCCGTCACCAATGGAACCATCAATTTCGGTTGGCGCAAGACAGACCGCGACCGCGCCACCTGGGTCATCTTCGACAACTTCAAGCTGACCTACCTCGCCACCGACACCCTGCTGAAGACCTACGCCGACAAGCTGAAGGCGCAGCCCATGAGCCGTCAGGCCCGTGAGCGCCTTCAGCAGAGCGTGGGCCGACAGCTGCCGGCCGCCGTGGCCGCCGCCGAGACCTCACGCAGTCTGTGGGCCGACATCAGCGCCCAGCGCCAGAGGGTGGAGCAAATGATGGCCGAGAAACGCCAGCACTCGCCGATGAGCATCGCCGCCGCCACCGCTATGCTGGCGGAGGCTTACGACGGCTATAGCGACAACGAGGCCGTGAACTACTGCTACCGTCTGAAAGAGATGCAGCAGCGCCTGGACTACACCTATTATAATATAGAGGTAGAGGTGATGGGCACCCTCGGCGACCTCTTGTTACAGCAGGTGGAGAACTTCGCTGACGTCAAGAGCCTGCGCATCAGTGGCGCGCTCAACAACGACGACTTGACCACCCTGCGCACGCGGCTGACAAATCTCGTAGAACTCGACATGGAGGCCGCTGCCGTGCCAGACCTGCCTGACGATGCCTTGTCGCATCATTCCTACCTGACGTGGCTCCTCCTGCCCTCGCAGCTGAAGACCATCGGCCGGTCCTGCTTCTACGAAGACTGGAGCCTGCGCTCCGTAGCCCTGCCCGCCACGCTGGAGACCATCAGTCCCTATGCCTTCTTCCGCTGCTACAACATCGGCGAGGTCGTCATTCCTGAGGAAGTCACCACCCTGGGCGACAATGCCTACAACCAGTCGGGGCTGCAAACACTACAGCTGTCCTCCACGCTGACAACCATCAGCGAGAATGCCTTCCGCGACTGCCAGGACCTCTACAGCGTCAAGCTTAACGGACAGACGACTATTGGCAACTCAGCCTTCAATAACGACAGCCATCTGACGGCCATCAAGATGCCGTCGACGATGAAGACTATCGGCGAATGGGCTTTCCAATACTGTCGCCGTCTGTCAGCAGTAGAGCTGAACGAGGGGCTGGAAACTATCAAGCGAGAGGCGTTTAACAGCAACGACTCCCTACGCACCATCACGCTGCCCACCACGCTGACGGCGCTCTACGGGTCGCCGTTCAGCGCGTGCCCCAATCTGAGTACCATTGTCTGCAAGGCCATCATGCCGCCGGTGCTCTACGATGCTGCCCCCGTGACGGCGGCTACACCTACCGTCCGCGTACCCGTCATTTCGGCCAGCGTATTCAAGCAGACGGCCAAGTGGGCCGACCTGCCTATTGAGGGCGATGCCTCGCTGCCCCTGCCGCAGGACATTTTTGTCAGCGGCCAGTACAACCTGTCGTGGCCGGCCGATGTGTCGGCTACCTACCGCCCTAACGTCTATATGACCTGCATCACCGACATGAGTGGAAACAACCCCCAGTATGGCCATGTCTCCGTGAACAAGGGTGCTGAGCTCAATGCCGCTCAGCTCAATCTTGTGTGGGACCAGCAGCGGCTCTACAACTTTGTCACCCGCGGGTGGTTCGCCTCACTGATCAACAACGGGACGGCCCGCGCCGACGAGGTGAGCGTCACCATACCCATGCAGAAAGACTTCTGGTACTTCATCACCTTCCCCTTCGACGTGCGCGTGGGCGACATCCTGTGCAGCGACGAGGGCAAGGTGCCCTTCGTGGTGCGCGCCTACGACGGTTTCAAGCGCGCCAACCGCCAGCCTAACGACACATGGGTGAACCTCGGCGCCGACGACGTGATGGAGGGTGGCAAGGGCTACATCTTCCGCAGCACCAACAGCGTAGATCGCCGCACCAACACCTTCCGCTTCCCGGCCATGCAGAACGCCTCGAAGCCGCGGTTCTTCACCACCGACGACGTGGCTGTCGAACTCAACGAGTACACGTCGGAGTATGACTTCGACCGCTCATGGAACTTCATAGGCAATCCCTATCCGGCCTTCTACGACATCCGTGCCATGCAGACCTCGGCACCCATCACCGTTTACGAGTGGAACCAGGGCTGGTGGGGCTCAACGCTGAAGTACGTGGCCTACTCGCCTAACGACGACAACTATATCCTGAACCCCGGTCAGGGATTCTTCATGCAGCGACCGCTGGAAGGCGGCACCATCGTCTTCCGCAAAGACGGCCGCCAGCACAACACCGACCCGCGCCCCTGGGAATACTACGAGGTTAATGCCGCTCGTGCCACGGAGCCACAGCCCCGGCGCCAGCTCTTCAACCTGGTGCTCTGCACGAGTAATGCGTCAGAAGGCTTCTCTGCCGGAACCACTGCCACCCTCGACCGCACGCGCTTCGTCATCAACGATGGCGCCACGCTCGACTACGAGGTGAGCCGCGATGCTGCCAAATTCGACAATCCCGACGGCACCGACCTCTATACCCACCGCAACGGCGTACACTACGCCATCAACGAGCGTCCCTTCGACGACGGCACCATCCGCCTCGGCATGAGACTGCCTGCCGCCGGCAGCTATACCCTCACACTGGCCTCCATGCCCGCCGGTTCTCAGGCGGGTTCCATCACCCTCATCGACCGTGAGACCGGCACCGAGACCGACCTCACCGCCAGCAGCTACACCTTCCAGGCCGCTGCCGGCACCACCGAGGCCCGCTTCCTCGTCCGCCTCAACGGCACCGCCGTCACCTCCGTCCAGTCTGTTGCTGTACTACAGCAACAAACGGAACAGCTCTTCGATCTACAGGGGCGGCCCGTCGCCAACCCGCAGCCCGGTGTCTATGTGCGCCGCTCGGCCAAAGGACGCTTGCAAGGCAAGAACGGCAGAAAAGTCATCATAAAATAGGGAGGAAATGACTATGAAAAAGATCATCACCCTGCTCAGCCTGCTACTCTGCCAGCTGGCCGTGAATGCCCAAATCGGTGCCGACGGCTATAACCCCGAGAATCCGCCCGGACCGGGCGAGGACGGCGACACCGTGCAGTACGTCGTGCTCCACCTCATGTCGGACCCCGCCAATGGCGGTGCTTTCGCCTGGGGACTGGGCGCACAGAGCGAATACTTCTATTACGTGGAACCTGGCAAAGAATATGCTGTCACCGCCTATCCCGCCACGGGTTACGACTTCAGTCACTGGACGCTGGGCGACGACGTCGTGGGGCGTGAGCAGAAGTACGTCTTCACCTGTCCCGACCACGACTTCGAGATTGTCTGCCACTACATTTATAACCCCGAGAACCCCGCCAACCCTGGCCACAACTTCTGGAACGAAGAGACCGGCGACCTCATTGTCACTGACTTCAAGCCCGGACGGCTCTACGATGCACTGCGCGATGCCATGCCCATCGAGAATGCCTCACCCGACTACCGCGCGCTGCGGACGGTCACCGTGGCCGGCGTCTGTGCCCAGGACAACAACGCTGACCACCCCTACGACGACTGGTCGGCATTCAAGGACTTTCCCAATGTCTTCTCTATAGACATGAGCCGCACCACCGGACTCGATTTCATACGCTGGAGCCGGTTTTCTAACAACACGAAGCTCACCAGCATCTACCTGCCCGCCACCACCACCCGCATCGAGGAACGTGCCTTTGCCGGCTGCAGCAATCTGCAGAAGCTGGTCTGTCATGCCACCACACCGCCGCTCCTGGGCAAAGACGTGTTTCAGGGCACCAACGAATACCTGACCGTCCAGGTGCCAGCCGAGTCGATGGGCCTCTATGCCGCTGCCGACGGATGGAAGGACTTGGCGCTTGTGCCACTGGCCGAGCAGGTGAGCAGCCTGACGCTGAGCCTGCCGCTGATTACCAACATGGACATCTACCGCGACATGGCCCTGGAACTGGTCAACCTCCAGACGGGACTGGCGAAGCGCTACATACTGACCGACCGCAAGGAGTACACTTTCAACAACCTGCTGCACAACACCGCTTATAACGCATACGTGCGCACGCAGAACGGCGCCGTCGTCGGGCGTATCGACACCATCGCCGTCATCGACCACGACGTGAAGGCCGCCTTCGCCGACCTGAAGCGTCCCGTCGATGTCACCCTACAGTTCTCAGACTTGCAAGGCAAGCCAATCCTTTCCGCTTCGGAAGGACAGGGAGTGACCTGCACCTGGAGCGACACCCGTGGCAATTACCTCGCCAAGGGCCTTACGCTCCCCGGCCAGGTGACAGGCGACAGCGTGCGCTTTAGCATCCGCCTGGGCGACGCGCTCGGCACCCGCTACTGCCAGCCCGCCGACAGCACTTATCACGTCACCAACGAGGGCATCCTCAGACTGACGCTGGCCCCCCTGCGACAGGTCGTCGTGAGCGGCCTCGTCAGCAGCGCGACCACTGGTCAGCCCCTGCGCGGTGCCAGTGTGGCCGTGGTGCAGCGCCTCAACGGCCTGTATGCCACGACGCAGACCGTACAGACCGACGACGATGGCCGATGGACGCTGACCGTCTATGACGCCCCGACGACCATTACCGCCATCGCCGGCGGCTATCTGAAACAGACGCAGGAGCTAACCAGCATGGCCGACCAGCAATCGGTAAGCAGCCAGTTGGAGAACCTCGAAGGCACCATCATCAACCTCGACCTCTATTACCATCCGTCGTTGGCCGACGGTGAGGAGAACACTAACGAGGATGACTACTTCGACAACCCGTCGGACGTGAGCTATAGCGTCTATGACATGACCCATCAGCTCGACGTCACCGCCCTGAGCGAGCAGTTCCCCCTGCTGGTACTCACCGACAGCGTCAGGGCACCCGGCACCCAGCTGCGCATCACCGCGACGAGCAAGACGGGGACCTTCATGCCCGTGGAGGTCATCTGTCGTGTAGACTCTACGGGGCACGCCCTTGCCACCATCGGCATCACCCAACTGGGCATACTTGAGGCATCGTTCACCAGCACCGACAACCAGGTGGTGATGGGCGCCGTTTACGACAGCAACGGACGGCTCGTGGGCAACGCCCGCTATAATGGCACGACGCTCACTGTGGGAACCCTGCCCGACGGCGACTACACCCTCATCACGATGGGCTACAGCAGCATCGTGACGGCGGCACCCACCCTGGAGGCCCTCCGCCAAATGGGGTTGACGGCCAGACATATCGTGGAGAACCCTGTGAACATCAAGAGCGGCCACGTGACGAAGGTCAGCAACGCCACCATACCCCTGATGGACGACAGCGAATTCAGCTACACCGGCGAGCAGACGCGCTTCTCGGTGAACAAGACCCACGTCATCGTGGGCCAGTATGTCAGCCTGCGCACGCAGCTCGACTTCAAAGCCGCCTACGCTGCGGAGTTGGACGACGTGAGCATGGTGTACGACCTGCCCGAGGGCTGCCAGCTGGTGGAGGGCAGCATCATGGTGGGCAACAGCATCAGCGGCGACTACACCGTCAAGGATCGTCAGGTGATAGTTCCCCTGCCGCAGGCTACCGACGTGGTGCGCTTCTGCGTGGTGCCCACGGCGAGCGGCCAGCAGCTGCCTACGGCCACAGTGACCTTCAGCCTCTTTGGCCAGCAGCGCCAGCAGCCCATCGGCACGGCTCCCTTCGACGCTGAGGACATGGCCATAGACATGCAGACTTCTTCGGCTACGGGCCATCTTTCCGTGAACGGCATGGCTCCGGCGAATGCCCAGATTGACATCTTCGACGGCACGGCACTCATCGGCCACACGCAGGCCCTGCTGAGCGGAGCGTGGTCGGCTCAGGTGAACCTGGTGAGGCCATATAATATGTCGCAGCACGAGGTGTATGCCGTCATCACCACGCCCGAAGGCCACACCATGCAGACGGCCAAAACCATTGTACGCGTTGCAATCAACGACCTGATGCCAGTGGTCGATATGTCGTTCTACAACAATCTGCACTTCTTGACAGAGCACGTCATCTGGGACTTCCGCACTTCGACCGTCAACAAGCAGTCATACGGCTGGCCACTCGACCACTCGAGTCTGCCGGTGAAGTTTGAGATTAACTTCATGTCAGGCGACGATGTGGTGAACGACCCTACAAAAATCCCAGACGTGATGCTGGGCATCGAACTCGACAACAGCGCACAGGTGCTGCTGCCGGCACGCTTCAACACGAAGAAAGGCTGCTGGATGGTGGAGCGCGACATCGACACCGACGCCCTACCCCGCAACGTGTGGGTGGAGTGGAGCGTCGTTGGCAGCACCACCATCAGCCGTGCTCAGATTGACGATATAGAGAAGGACATCCTGCTCGGCTACAAAGAGGGTCAGCAGATGTATCTCGACGCCAAGGCCGACTTCGACATCAGCGGCGTGGAGGCTGAGCACGCCAAGGAGTATGACGCGCTGGACGCCCTCTATGACATAGCCGAGCCTACACAGGCTGACCTGCAGCGCCGCGACAGTCTGGTGCGCATCATCGTGGGCAACGACCTGACGGACGAGGCCCGGCGGAAGTATCAGGTTGACTACACGGAGATTGACGCCGCCCTGGCCCGCAACCGTGAGAACCCCGACGCCGAGGAGGTGCTGCAGCTCACTGAGAAGCTGCTGGCCATGACCAACGGCGTGCTCGACGAGGAGGGTGACCTGCAGGGCGAGATTGCCGAGCTGAAGCAGGAAATAGCCACCCTGGAGCAGGAGGAGAAGCTGACGGAGGAGATGCGTCAGCGGATGTATGACAACACCATGGACATGCTGTCGCTCTGCTACGCCGGCTACGATGACGAACTGGAGGTGCCCACGGGCGACATCGAGTTTGTGGCGCCCGGCGACAGCATAGACCGCTACTACGTGCAGCAGACGCTCACCGCCATCGACACCGCCCAGCTGAAGCGCGACGGCTACTTGGAGTATGACACCGACGACGGCTACAAACTCTACGTGCTGCAGGAGGGTGGACACTACTGCATCATCGACACGAAGACCATGCTCAAGCGCGAGATGGAGATGAAGCCCGGCACGGGCGCCGCTCCCGCCCGCATGAACGGCAAGATTATACACGACGGCGGCATCGGCACACCGAAGGCCTTCATCAGCAAGGAGTGTATCCGCACGTTCATCTTCTTGCCCGCACAGCTTCAGTCAACGGGTCAGGCTTTGAGGGAAAGCAATAGCATGGGAGAAACGTTCCGCTCACTGATAAACGATGCTAAGAATCTGCGTGACAAGCTGGAAGAGGCTCTGAACTGTATGTACAATGAGGGCATGGCGTCGCTGAGTAAAGAGATAAACGAGAAATATGCTCCCAATGCCACCACCGAGGCCGAACAACAGATAGCAAGGGAGGAGAGCAACATTGAAAGATACCGACAGGCATTAGCCGAAAAGGAGGCCCGCCTGGCCCGTCTGCAAGCCGACTATCCGCGTCTGAAAGAGAGTGAGCGCGTGCTGCAGGAGTGTCTGAAGACGGCAAGTAGTCCGGAGATGGTCAGTCGGTTAGAGGCCGACCTCCGGTCTGTGCAAAACGCCATCCAGAAGGTGGATCGCGTGGCCGAAGATACGAAGGACTTCGCCAAGAGCTGCAACTTCATCATGAAGACGTTTGAGACGGAAATCGGCAAGATTAAGAAATTGCTGAAGGCTGTGCTGAAGAACAGGGCTAATGTCTTGTCGCTATTCGAGCAGATACCAAAGTCGATTGCAGCCATCAAGTCGTCGGGCTCCATTGCCATCAAGGGCTCGGGCTTCTTGGCCAAGGTCTTCGGAACGGTCATCGGTGCCTTCTTCCAGATAGCTCCACTGGTCATCCTGATTCAGGACAATTTCAAGGACATCGGCGAATGGGAAAAGCTGGTAGATGAAGTGAAGAGCTACGATCCCTGCATAGGCGACGAAGCCAACTGGCAGAGCCTTTATTCCATGGCCAAGAGCGACTATGCGTTTCACAGTGGCACAGACATCATACAGATTGGCGCCGATGCCGCGTCGTTGGCCATCGACGTCTTCGACCTGCCACTGGCACCTCACTGGTTTGTGTCGCTGGCCATTGATATTGCATCGACGACATGGGCCTTTATTCATCCCAATCTGTCGCTGCAAGACCAGCAGAGAGTCCGCGCCAGGATAGCGACGCTGAAGTGCGTACCGCCCGACCCCGAACCACCTGTGACCGACTGGGAGGTGACCGACGGTACCCTGGGTGGCTGGAATCGCCAGATACACGGCACGGACAACCTGAACCGCGCTGTCAAGCTGCAACGACACCTACAGTCAACGCCTACGCGCGACCCCTCGGGCTACGTTTACGAGGGCGTGAGCAGCAATCGGCTGGAGGGCGTCACCGCTACCTGCTATTATAGGGAAGAGGTGGAGGATATGTATGGCGACCTGCATGAGCGCACCGTGGTGTGGGATGCCGAGAACTATGAGCAGGTGAACCCGCAGCTGACCGACGCTGAAGGTAAGTACGGCTGGGATGTCCCCCGGGGCCTGTGGCAGGTGAAGTTCGAGAAGCAGGGCTACGAGACCGCCTACAGCGAGTGGCTCCCCGTGCCCCCGCCGCAACTCGATGTGAACGTCGGCATGACGCAGCTGCGCCAGCCCAGTGTGAAGCGGGTAAAAGCCTACACCGACGGCATCGAGATAACGTTCGACAAGTACATGCGCCCGGCAACGCTCAGCACTGAAAACATCTTCGTGACCCGTGGCGGACAGACCATCGGCGGCACCATCGAGTTGCTCAACGCCGACAGCGGCTACGAGACACCCGATTCCGTCTACGCCTCGAAAATACGCTTCATACCTAACCTCCCCTCCCTTGGGGAGGGGTCGGGGGTGGGCCTGACAGTCCGTAAGACCGTAGAGAGCTACGCAGGCCTGCAGATGGAGCAGGACTTCCAGCAGGAGTTCGACGTGGAACAACGCATCACGGCCATTGTCACCGACACCCTGCTCTACATGGCCGAAGGTGCCGAGCGCACCGTCACCGTCAGCATTGAGCCCGCCGAGGCCGCTAAGGGTAAGACCATCACCGCCGTGAGCCTCGCGCCCGACGTGGTCACCGTCGCCCCCGCCAATGCTGACGGCACGCAGTGGGCTCTTTCCGCCAAGACCCTCGGCTCGAGTGCCGTCAGGTTCAGTCTGACGGACGACGACGAGCTGACGGCCACCACCACAGTCCACGTCCGCGACTCGGCCTCGATGCATGTCTACACGCCGCGTGCCTCACGCATGAGCGGCACCGAGGTCTACCGTGGAGCCGAGATCAAGCTGACCTGCCAGACCGCCGGAGCTACTATCCTCTACACCCTCGACGGCACGTGTCCCTGCGACGCGGGCAACCCGAGCGTGCTGACCTACCGCGGTCCCATCAAGGCCACGGGCGACGAGCTGCATATCAAGGCAATGGCCGTGGCCAACGGCATGGCCGAGAGCGACGTAGCAGAGTTCCGCTATAAGGTCATCGACAACATCGTGGGCGTTAAGCCAATTGAGAATTCACAATTGACAATTGGTAATTACAGAGCCTTCTACCGCTTAGACGGCCGCCGCACGGCGAAGCCCGGGAAGGGTCTCACCATCGTCCGACAGGAGGATGGCACAGTCAGAAAGGTTATAATAAAATAATAGAAAACAAACATAAGTTTCACAGATATGATAAAGAAACTGTTTTTCCTCCTATCGGTAATGATTATTACCCCTCCCACCGCTCTGTGGGCAGATGATGTGAGCATCCCCACGGATGCCGACCACCCCTTTGACCTGACGCTGGGCGAAGTGACCAGCTCCAGACCGCGCTACAAGTTCACGCAGAACGGTGTGGAGCAGATGTATAACGGCGACCAGCTGGTCTATGCCATCCAGAACCGCGACGACGCCAACTTCTACAACTTCTATCTTGAGGCTACGAAGGGCAGCGGCACACAGACCATCGACCTCAGCCTGACGGACGGCGACGGCCAGGCCATCGCCGACACCACCTTCTCCATCGACCAAACGGGTCGCTACACCTATTCCTTACGTACGCCCGCGATGAAGAAGGGCCGCTACACGCTGACCCTCGTTTTCCACCAACTCCAGAACACCAGCTGGCCGTCTGCCACCGTCAACGGGCTCGCCTTCCGCGTGGCACAGCGGCTGAAGCCCGGCGACGAGGTGGAGCTACAGAACCCTGAGTTCGACAACGGCATGAACGGCTGGACGCTGACAGGCGGCGGGCAATCAAACGACCTGTTCACCATGTTTGGCAACAGCTGCTACGCGAAACACTATAACCAAGGCACGGGCCAGCTGCAGCAGACCGTCTTCAACCTGCCCGACGGCGTCTACCTGTTCTGTCTCGGTGCCTACGACGGCTATAACGACCCCAGCGTCAGTCCCGACACCTATGTCTACCTGAACGAGCGCATGGTGCCCATGAAGACGGCCTTTGACGAGTCCGTCGGCTACCGCAACATCTACCGCTGGTATGCCGACAAGACCAACAACTCCTACCGCCGCACCGCCGACGGCCGCTTCGTGCCCACGCAGCAGGTAGACTGGAACGAGGCTCTGACCATGGCTGAGCACCTCTACGAGAACTGCGTCGTGGCCACTGTTACCAACGGTCAGGCCTCTTTCGGCTGGAAGAAGACCGGCAGCCGGGGCACCCGCATTGCCTACGACCATGCCCGCCTCATCTATCTCTCTGACGATGTCAACGCCCAATTCGATGAGGCCACCCTGCGCACGCAGCACCAGCGCGAGCTGCTCAACGGAAGGCTGCAGGCCCTACAGACGGAGCTGGCCGCCAAGCGTGCCCATACCCCGCAGGCCGTTGCTGAGGCCACAGCCCTGCTCGCCGCCGTGTCTCCGTCGGACCTCCCCGCTCTTATCGACACCCAGCTCCACGCCGAGCATCTCATAGAGCGCCTGCAGCTGCCCTTCTACGAACTGTCGCTCAGTGGCGCGCCTGTCGGCGATGCCTCCGAGCTGTCAGTGCAGCTTGCTGCCGCAGGTATCCAGACCACCGACTCCATCGCCCTGAAAGTCAATGGCACGCCCACCGCCGCTGACTTCACCACGCTGAAGACCCTGAAGAACCTCATGGAGCTGGACCTCAGCGACGCTGCGCTTACCGAACTGCCCAACAACGCTTTCCAAGACCTGCGCCTGCTGACGTGGGTCACACTGCCTGCCCACTTAGAGACCATTGGCGACTATGCCTTTTATAATAACTACAGTCTGCGCGACATGGCCATGCCCGCTACCTTGAAGAGCATCGGTATGCAGGCCTTCCGCAGCTGCATCAGCCTCGACCGCGCCGTCATCGCCGAGGGTGTAGCTGTGAGCAACCAGGCCTACCATAGCTCCAGCATCCGCTCCATCACGCTGCCCGCCTCCATGTACACCGTGCCCTACGGCCTCTGCACCAGTTGCAGCGACCTTACCGATATCCGGTTCAACGGCCAGGTCGTCATCGACCAGGACGCCTTCAGCAGTTGTACCGCGCTGACCCGTCTCAACCTGCCTGAGAGTGTGCAGTGGATGATGAGCTCCTGTTTCGGGAGCTGCACCGGCCTGACCAACGTCACCCTGCCCGGTATGCTCAAATATATCTCCAGACCTTTCCACAACTGCAAGAACCTGACGGACATTACCTGCCTCACCATCGCGCCGCCCTATCCTGTCGGTGCCCACATCCGTGGCGACATCGGCGATAGGGGGTGCACGCTGCGCGTGCCCCAGCAGACGGTCGACGACTATCAAGTTGCCAGTCAATGGAGCGACTTCGACGTTGTTGGTATCGACCAGCTGCCGTCCGCGCTCGGCATCTACGCCCCGCTGACCTTCGACGCCTCGGCCACATGGCCCGCCGACTACCATCCCGACATGGACATGGGCATGACGGTCAACTACTGGGGCGGGCGCGTCAGTGGAGCCCTCGGGCGCGGCATGCTGACCAACGACGGTCGCCAGATGCTCTCGCTCGGCGAGATGCGCCAGTTCTATAACTTCTACAACTGCCGCTCATACGGCAATGCCGACAAGATGCAGTTCTTCACATCGCTCATCAACAACGGACCGATGCGTGCCGACAACATCACTGTCGAGCTGCGCTTCATGCCTGGCTACTGGGAGAACATAGCCCTGCCTTTTGACGTTCGCGTCGGCGACATTGAGGTATATGTCAAGGGCGTCGGCCAGCAACTCAGCGACGTGCCCTTCGCTATCTACGGCTACGATGCTACGAAGCGTGCCGAGGGCGACCTCGACCACGCTTGGGTGCGTATGACCGCCGACAGCATCCTCCACGCCGGGCGCGGCTACATCTGGCAGACCACGCTCAACGGCTACCACGCCCAACTTGAGACGCCCGAGAGCCAGTTCTTCGTTCACGCCCTGCAGACGGTCAATAAGCCGATGTTCTTCCGCACCGACAATGTCGAAGTGCCGCTGCAGAAAATCTACTCTGAGTTTGCCCATAACCGCTCGTGGAACTTCATAGGCAACCCCTATCCATCGTTCTTCGACATCCGCTGGATGGACACCACGGCGCCCATCGTCGTCTGGGATTACACCCAGTCAACCAACCATTACTGGGCCTATTCGCCCCTTGACGACGACTACATCCTGCATCCCGGCCAGGCCTTCTTCATGCAGCGCCCCTTAGACGACGAGACAGTGGTCTTTGACCGCGAGGGTCGCCAGCACGATCTCGTGCCCCGCGACTACATACCCGCCGGAGCCCGCCGGACGGCCGCCGCCAAGAAGCAGCGGCAGGTGGTCAACCTGATGCTGAGCGGGAGTAATGGGCAAGATGGGCAGCTGACGCTTGACCGCACGCGCTTTGTCATCAACGAGGCCGCCTCGCTCGACTATGAGCAGGGGCGCGATGCCCCCAAGTTCAGCAACCCCGGTGGCACCGACCTTTATACCCACCGCGACGGCGTGCGCTACGCCATCGACGAGCGCCCCCTGGCCGACGGCCTCGTCAGCCTCGGCCTCTCCGTCCCCGCCGCCGGCACCTACACCCTCAGTCTTGGTGGGCAGACGCTCCCCTCCCTTGTAGGGGAGGGGTGCCCGAAGGACGGGGTGGGGTCAGTAACTCTCCTCGACCACGAGGCTGGCACCGAGACCGTTCTCACCGAGGACGGCTACACCTTCCAGGCTGAGGCCGGCACCACCGAGGCCCGCTTCACCCTCCGCCTCGGCGCTGCTGCCACCGCCGTCCAGTCTGTTGCTGTACTACAGCAACAAACGGAACAGCTCTACGACCTCCAGGGCCGCCCCGTCACCAACCCGCAGCCCGGCCTCTATATAATAAACAGCAAAAAGGTAATCATCAAATAAGCACGAACCATGAAGAAGCTATTCACTATAGGCCTGCTGCTGTTCACCCAGCTCATGGCCACCGCACAGAGCAACGATTATGACCCTGTTCTGCCCGACCACCCCGGGGAGAACGGATGGGATTCCACAACGGGCGCCCTCGTCGTTACCTGGTTCACGCCCGGACAGTTGTCCAGTGCCGTCGAGAAGGCCACCAATGACGAGAAGGGCTACAGCCACATCGAGAAGATTCGCTCACTCACCGTCTCGGGCAAGGCCAACAACAACGACATGAGCAACCTTCGACAGTTGAAGCGCTACCTGCGGGTGCTCGACCTCAGCCGCACCGACGGTATCACCGAGGTGGAGCAGTTCATCTTCAGGCAGGATACTGTCATGCACACTCTGCTGCTACCCGCATCTATCGAGGAAATCGGCTCCTACGCCTTCGAGGGCAGTACACAGTTAGCGTCGGTCACCTGCTACGCCACCACGCCGCCCGTATTAGGCAATGACCGAGGCCATCTGCCCTTCGACGGCTGCTCGCAGGCCCTCACCGTCTACGTGCCTGCCGAGAGCCTCCCCCTCTATGCTGAGGCCGACGGTTGGAAGGACATGCTGCTCATGCCCATCACCCAGGGCGTACACTCGCTGACCGTCAGCCTCCCCTCTACGACGGGCCTGAAGGATATGTTCCTTGATTTAGTGAACAACAAGACTGGCCAGTTGCAGCGTATGGTGCTGACCAACCGCACGCAGTACACCTTCCCCAATCTCATTGAGGGCACACAGTATAATATATATATAATGAACGCGCGAGGCGATGTCCTCGCCACCATCAAAGATGTCGCCATCGACAAGCAGGACGTGCAGGTCAGTTTTGCTGACCTGAAGCCCCTCCGCGACATCACCCTGCAATTGTCCGTGCCCGATGGAACCACCGTCGGGACAGATGCCTTCTCCGTCACCTGGACTGACCTCGCTGGCAATTTCCTCGCCACCGGCCCCACGCTCTCCGCTCAGGTTGACGGTGCAAAGGCCATCGCCCATGTCAAGCTCGGCGAACAGCTTGGCACGCAGTACCTGCAGCCTGGTGACACGATGATTGTGGCAGGTGAGGTAGGTGTAGTAGGTGAGGTAGGTATAGTAGGTGTTAGGCTGATGCCGTTGGCGCAGACCGTCTTCAGGGGAACCGTCACCGCTGCCGCCACTGGGCAGCCTATCCGCTCGGCCAGTATCGCCGTCACCCAGCGTCTGAATGGCCTCTACCCTGTGACCCTCACCACGACCACCGACAAGGATGGCCGCTGGACGCTCACTGCCTACGATGTCCCAGCCACCGTCACCACTCAGGCCGCAGGCTACGTGACAGCCTCCCCCAGCCCCTCCGAAGGAGGGGAGTATTTGGCCGTCATGAAGGATTTAAAGGGAACTACCATTAACCTTGACCTGAGCTACCGCCCCGCCGTTGGCAGTGGTGAGGAACCTGAGGCTAATGCCGAATACACCGTCTACCAGAGCCTTTCTTATGCCGTCTACGACGAAACCCACACCCAGGAGCTGACCAACATCCAGGCCCAAGGCGGCCGCCTCATCCTGCAAGACCAGCATCTGGCTGAGGGCACACGCCTGCGCATCACTGCCACCGGCGACGGCGTATCCCCGGCCACCGCCACCTGCATCGTTGGTGCTGACGGCAACGCCACGGCCAAGCTGCAGCTCGTGCAGCTCGGACAGTTGAAGGCCACCTTCAGCCAGACAGAGAACCGGACAGTAGTAGGCACCCTCTACGGCAGCGATGGACAGCTGATAGCACGCGGAGGCTACACCACGGCCAATGCCACGCCTGCCGAGGGCGCAATAGCCATGCCGACGCTCTGGCTCAGCAGCCTGCCCGACGGTCAGTTCACCCTCGTCACCATGGGCGAGAGCACGCTCTTCAACGGTGTGAATAGCCTCGCCTCGCTGGCCGACATGGGCCTGGAAGATGGCCGTGACTACCTGAAGAATACGGTGACCATCGCTGCGGGCACCATCAGCGAGGTGAGCAACCAACAGGTGCCGATGATGGACGAGTCGCTGTTCTACTGGACCACGGAGAACACCCACTTCACCACAAACAAGACGAGCCTCACCGTGGGCAGCTATGTCACCTTGCGCACACAACTGGAGTTCAAGGATGGTTTCTACATTAACGATCTCAAAGTAATCTATGACCTGCCCGAAGGTTGCGAGCTGGTTGAAGGCTCGGTGATGGTGGGCAACGCCCTGGCCAGCTACGACCTTGACGGCCAGCGGCTCAGCGTGGCTCTCAGCAACAGGAGCGACCTGGTGCGCTTCTGCATCGTACCAACGAAGGAAGGTTACTATGAGCCGTCGGCCGCCGTGAGCTTCAGCACGGGCTGGAACGATATTGTCCAGCCTATCGGCTCCGCCGGCTTCATCGCCGAGGCTCTGAGCATCAGCGTGCAGGAGCGCGTGTCGAACGGCAGGGTGATGGTCAGCGGTACGGCCATCGCCGGATCCGACGTGCAAATCATTGAAGGCGACCAGCTCATCGGCCACACCGAGGCCGGTCCTGAAGGCAGATGGTCGATGCGCTGTAGCCTTGTCCGCCCCTACAACCTCAGCCAGCACTACGTATATGCCGTCATCACTAATCCTGACGGTCTCACCTTGCAGACAGGTGCCGAGACGGTCACCGTGAGCCACGGCACCGTCACCCCCGTAGTCTATGCATCCAACAGTGTCACCACGGGCGTCATCAAATGGGACTTCCGCGACTTTTCCGTCACGCCGAAGCACAACGCCTGGCCCCTCGGTCCCGGCACGCTGCCCTTCACCTTCAAGGTGGACTTCTACAACGAGGACAATGTCATGGTGAACGACACGGCACTCATCTCCAACGTGGTGCTCTATGTGCTGCGCAGCGACAACCGTTACGTCAAGCTGAACGCCCCCTACAACAAGGCGAGCAACAAGTGGATTGCCCAGTGCGACTTCGACATCGATGCCTCGCCCAAAAACATCTGTGTGGATTTCCTACAGGACGAGACCATCATGACCGACCGGCAGGAGATGGACGACTACAGGGATGATTTCCTGCAGACCATCAGCGAAGACCAGCAGATGGTGAAGGAAGTCTACGACGTGCTCAACGAGGAGATAGTGCTGGAGGATCAGCCACTTTACGACGAACTGGACAGACTGTTCGCTATCGAAAATCCGGATGAGGCCACCCAGACGCGCATCAAGGAACTGCTGGATCTGCTGATGACCGATGATGACCCGACACAGACACCAACGTTAACGATGGATGAGGTAAAAGAAGGTCTCAACAGTCTCAACGCTGCCAAACTGCAGTGGCGTGACAAGACGCTCCAGATGCTTTCCTACCTCACAAGCACCGACACCATCCCCATGAGTATGGAGGAGAAAGAAAAACAATATGACATTCCTATGGCAAACGGCGTCATTCACTTCACGTTGAAGAAGGAAAGTAGCATCAATGACCAGGCCTTGCTCAGCGAGGGCTACACCCCGGCGCTGATGACCGATGGCACCAGCATCTATTACCTGAACACTGGTGTGATGGAAGCCTATCTCGACACTCGCAGCCAGATGCACTACATCCTTGAGTGGGAAGAGGGTGCAAAAGCCCGTCAGAACAACCGCCTGCAAGACATATTCCGCATAGGAGCACTGGTCGTCGACTCCATCTTCGACCAAGCAGAAGTAGAACATATCAAAAGCATCGGCAATCAGCTGTATGATATCGGTTATGCCCAGCAATCCAGTTTCAGTATGTCACAGCTACTTCTGAATAGTGGCAAAGCACTATCCAAAGAAATGTACCTCAGCGCCGACAAGCTCTATAAAGATGGTCTTGCAAAAATGAAGCAGCAGGTGAGCGAGATGTACGAGCAGATAATAGACAGTTGTATAGCTGGATGGAACAAAGCCAACAACCTTTACTATGATGCGAAAGCCGAGCGCAATGAGGCAGCTGCCGACGGGAAAGCTTGGGACTATGTAAAATATTCCCTCGCTGAGGTAGAACAGGCTCAAAAGACTATCAGTGAGTGTAATGTACTAATGCAACAAGCCAAGAAGGATAAAGAGAAATTTGACAAACTGGAGAAGAAGACAGAAAAGGATTATCGAAAACTGATGGGTATACTGAATCGTTATCCCAGTAGCTTGGGAAGCAGCAACTTGGGGAACAATTGGCTCACTGGTAATGGCCGGACAGACCAAGCGCGTGTATATGAAGATTCACCCATAGGACTTCTCAGTGCCTTAGAGCTTTGCTACTATTATGCCAAGAGCACCTATGAAGACCTTGAAGAGTGGCAGAAGACCTACCAGGCCATCAGGAACAAGATTCCCTGCGAAGGAAATGAAGACGAAGCCATCCTGCTGATGACGGAGACCGTGGATGCCATCATCACAAACGGAAAGGAAGAAACCAAAGAAGAATTCCATCATGCAGCTAAGTTTTATTATGCCGATGGATGGAGTAATGGTTACCATGACGGTTCAGGATTTGTACACACAGACTCATTATCACTTTCTTGGTTTTACACTAGCTGGAATAAATACCACAATTATTCTGATAATATGCTATCTTCCGATTTTTGGATGAACACCGTGATGTTGACTTTTTACAATTTTGATCACGAAATAAAGCAGTTCAACAAGTCGAAGAGCCAGCGCAAGAGCCTCGATGCCCGCATCAACGCCCTGAAGTGCAAGAAGCCGGACCCCGACCCGGTGGAAGAGGAAGATGAAACAGAGACAAGTGTGTTTGAACCCGGAAAGCCGAGCAGCCCCAACGGTGGCGGTGGTGGCTTCAGAATACGCTGGTCGCCCTTCTTCGGCATCGACTTCTACCACGACCCGTCGGGCTATGTCTACGAGGCCGTCTCGTCGAACCGCTTGGAGGGCGTCCGCGCCACCTGCTACTACAAGGAGACGGGCGAGGATATGTATGGCGACCTGTACGAGCGTGAGGTGGTGTGGGATGCCGAGGAGTATGCCCAGGAGAACCCGCTCTTCACTGACAGCGAGGGTAAGTATCGCTGGGACGTGCCGCAGGGCCTCTGGCAGGTGCGCTACGAGAAGGACGGCTACGAGCCGAAGCGCTCGGAGTGGCTGCCCGTGCCCCCGCCGCAGCTTGAGGTGAACGTGGGCATGACGCAGCTGCGCCAGCCCAGCGTGCAGAAGGTGAAGGCCTATACCGACGGCATCGAGATAACGTTCGACAAGTACATGCGTCCGACAACGCTCAGCACTGAAAACATCTTCGTGACCCGTGGCGGCCAGACCGTCAGCGGAACCATCGAGCTGCTCAACGCCGGCAGCGGCTACGAGACGCCCGACTCCGTCTATGCCTCGAAGATCCGCTTCATACCCAACCTCCCCTCCCTTGGGGAGGGGTCGGGGGTAGGCCTGACGATAAAGAAGACCGTAGAGAGCTACGCCGGTCTGCAGATGGAGCAGGACTTCCAGCAGGAGTTCGACGTCGAGCAGCGCATCACGGCCATTGTCACCGACACCCTGCTCTACATGGCCGAAGGCAGCGAGCGCACCGTCACCGTAAGTATCCTGCCCGCCGAGGCAGCCAAAGGTAAGCAGCTCAAGGTGAGCGGTGCTGACGATGGAATCGTCAGCCACAAGGAAGGAGAGCTGACGCTCGACGCCAGCGGACAGGCCACAGTGGTTCTCACCGCCAACAGCCTCGGTTCGAGCGCCGTCAGGTTCACCCTGACGGACGACGACGAGGTGACCGCCACCACCCTCGTCACCGTCCGCGACGCGGCCTCGATGCATGTCTACACGCCGCGTGCCTCGCGCATGAGCGGCACCGAGGTCTACCGTGGAGCCGAGATCAAGCTGACCTGCCAGACCGCCGGAGCCACCATCCTCTACACCTTGGACGGCTCCTGCCCCTGCGACGCCCAGAACGCCGCCGTAAAGACCTACACCGGTCCCATCAAGGCCACGGGCGACGAGCTGCACATCAAGGCGATGGCCGTGGCCAACGGAATGGCCGAGAGCGACGTGGTCGAGTTCCGCTACAAGGTCATCGACAACCCCGTGGGCATTAAGCCAATTGAGAATTCACAATTGACAATTGGTAATTCCGTTAAAGCCTACTACCGCCTCGACGGCCGCCGCACATCGACGCTCCAGAAGGGCCTTAACATCGTCCGCCAGGAGGACGGCACCGTGAAGAAGATTCTGGTGAAATAACAAGTCAGACACTTGTCAACAGCAAGAGGGCGCTCCTTCCGAGGGGGCCCTCTTACTGTTATTCCCTAATCGATCATTAGGCTCGAGAGAACTCCAAATCTGCCGTCAATCTCACAAATAAGAGTATTCTAAATCCGTCATATCCGTCACAGCTGCGTAAACGACAGACAATCAAGCTGATACGTAGTAACGGATGGTGGTGACGGATGACGGATGCACAACGCATTCCCATGCGCCAAGCCTTTTCGCCAAATGTTCACGGGCGTTGAACGACGATTCACCGCCCGTGAATCATTGCAGCCGTCGGAGCATATAGCCATCCGTCACCCGTCACCATCATCCGTCACCACGTAACACGCTCAGCATGAGGCAGATAGGGCACAGGTGACGGATTGACGGATAAAAACCGTGTGATTAATCCGTGTTTTTCCGTGCCAAAGACTTCAAACGACCGACTTTGGTTAATTATTGTTAATGTTTTGTCCGTTTCCATTGTCATTCCAAAACAAAAGCATATCTTTGCGCTATCAAAATGATATCATGCAAAGGTAAAAAAGTAAAAAGGTAAAAAAGTAAAAAAGAATTATGGAAACAAAAGAGTATCAATTCAATGGAACTGTATTGAACGGTTTCTTGATGTTGTTTGTGAATATCGCTGTGCTGGTATTATCAATTATCATGATTGTGAACAGCATCATCGCGTTGGATGCCTCTAACGGAAGTTTCGGCGGCTGGCAGTTGGGCGGCAGCTGTCTGCTGCTGCTGGTGAACATCATCATGTGGTGCGGATTCCTGATGCTGGAGCCCAACGAGGCACGGGTGACGACGTGGTTCGGCAAGTACAGCGGCACGTTCAGCCGGACGGGCTTCTACTGGATCTGCCCGTTCTACACGGCCAAGAAGGTGAGCCTGCGCGCACGCAACCTGGACGCCGAGCCCATCAAGGTGAACGACAAGGTGGGCAATCCGGTGATGATTGGCCTGGTGCTGGTGTGGAAGCTGAAGGACACGTACAAGGCCCTGTTCGAGATTGACTCGCAGACGATGGCCGCCAACCCCAACAGCATCGGCTCGGACACGAAGGGACTGATGAACGCGCTGGAGAACTTCGTCAAGGTGCAGAGCGACGCCGCCCTGCGCCAGGTGGCAGGCCAGTATGCCTACGACGACGTGGACGACAAGAGCGACGAACTGACGCTGCGCGACGGCGGCGACGAGATTAACCAGCAGCTGGAGCAGAAGCTCGACGAGCGGCTGGCCCTGGCCGGCATCGAGGTGGTCGAGGCCCGCATCAACTACCTGGCCTACGCTCCGGAGATTGCAGCCGTGATGCTGCGCCGCCAGCAGGCCTCGGCCATCATTACGGCCCGCGAGAAGATTGTGGAGGGTGCCGTCTCGATGGTGAAGATGGCGCTCGACAAGCTGTCGAACGAGGAAATCGTGGAGCTTGACGACGACAAGAAGGCCGCCATGGTCTCGAACCTGCTCGTCGTGCTCTGCGGCGACGACTCGGCACAGCCGGTGGTGAATACGGGAACATTGAATCATTGATCGGTGAACGTTATTGATGGCAGAAAAGAAGACTAAAAGTTTCATCCTGCGCATTGACGCGGAGACGATGGACGCTATAGAGGCCTGGGCTGCCGACGAGTTCCGCAGCACCAACGGCCAGCTGCAGTGGATCATCACCGAGGCACTGCGGAAGGCGAAGCGTCTGCCGAAGAAAAAGACGATGGCGGGTGCTAATCGTCAAGGTCAAACCACAAACGAAGAAGAAAACAATGAATAGGAAAAAAGCATTGATGCTAATCATGGCCGTCCAGATGATTCTCCTGCTGATTCTGGTAGCGCTGTTTGTTTCGGGAATCATGAACGTTACGGCATTCGTGTTCACCGTACTGGTCGTAGGTGTCGTCAGCACCGCCGCCACAGTCATGGCGGTGCGTAAACTCCCCCCGATGTGATATGGAAAAGAAGAAGATAAAAGTGAACAGGACGAAGGAGGGCACCGTCTTCGAGATTGCGTTCGTCATGCTGGCCGTCATCGTCTGGGCACTCATCATCCTGATGCTCTGCAAGGCTCCCGACGTCGTTGCCACCCACTTCGACGGCCGAGGCCATCCCAACGGCTACGGCTCGCCGTGGGGACTGGTGATTCCCTGTGTCATCACGACTGTGGTAGGTGCTGGTCTGCTGGTGGTGGCCTATCACCCCCACCTTATCAATATGCCCGTGGAGATGAAGACCCCGCGGCAGTACGAACTGGGCATCCGCTCAACGCGCGTCGCAGCCCTGACGCTGCTGCTGCTGACGCTGTCAATCCCCTGCTCGCTGCTGCTGTTTGAGTCGCCCACGCCCTGGCCCGTCTTGGGTACAGTCGGCCTGCTGCTGGCCATAATGACATACTACAGCGTGCGAATCTATAAAGCGAAGTAAGGCTCAAAGATGCTTCTTCGGATAGAGGGCGTCCCACCACGTGGAGTCGCCCTTCAGCCATTTCTGGAACCAGGCCATCTGGGTCTGCATCCAGCGGGTGCGCTTCGTGTAGTCGAGAATGGGGTGGTTCTCGCCTGCCACCTCGACCAAGGCCACCTCGCGGCCCAGGAGCTTCAGGGCAGTGAACATCTGCAGGCTCTCGATGAGCGGCACGTTGGTGTCGGCATTGCCGTGGAGCAGCAGCAGCGGCGTGTGCACCTTGTCGGCACGGAACAGCGGCGACTGGTCGACGTAGAGCTGGCGGTGGCTCCAGGGGTAGCTGTTGGCCATCGACACCTCGCTGTAGTTGTAGCCCCAGTAGCCCTCGCCCCAGTAGCTGGTGTGGTTGGCGATGCCGGCGTGGCTGACGGCAGCGGCAAAGATGTCGGTCACGGTCTGCAGGTACATGGTCATGAAGCCGCCGTAGCTGGCACCCATGCAGCCTATCTTCGAGGCGTCGATGAAGGGATGCTCAGCGCAGATGCGCTTCGTACCCTCGATGATGTCGCCTGCCGGCGTACCAGCAGGCACGGAACCATCGGCGGCGGGCGCGCCGCCGGCGGTGTTGACGTGGCGCGAGGCCCACTCCTGACCGAAGCCGGTGGCTCCGCTGGGCTGCAGGATGTAGACCACGTAGCCGAGAGAGGCGTAGTACTGGGCGGGATAGCGCGACTCGAAGGTGCGCGTGACGGGCGAGCAGCCGCCGTAGTAGTAGACTATCATCGGATACTTCTTCGCGGCGTCGAAGTCAGCAGGCAGATACAGGCGCCCATAGACGGTGTCGCCGTTGCTGTTGGTGAAGTTCCAGTCGCGGCAGGTGCCAAGCCCAGCGTCGCCGAGGGCGGTCTTGCCTTCGAAGAGGGAGAACTGCTTGACGGCACTCTTGCCCTTGGCCGTAAAGGCTATGTAGGCAGAGGTGGGCTCCATCGTCTTGTCGCTGAGATAGCCCAGCACGTTGGCGTGCTCAGACAGACTGAAGCGGTAGGCGTTGTCGCCGACGAGTTCAAGCCTGACAATCTTGCCGTCGGCAGGATTGAGCTGATAGATGTGTACGTAGTCGCGGTTCTCGGCATTGAAGAATATCTGTCCGCTGGCCTTCGACCAGACGACGCTGTTGATGCTCGGGTCGAAGTCCTTCGTCAGCGGCGTCACCTTCTTCGTGGCGATGTCGTAGAGGAAGAGCTCGTTCTCGGTCATGCTCGGGGTCACGTCGAGTGGCAGCTGACAGCCGATGCGGTTGAAGGCCTCGGGCGTGCCGGTGAACAGAATCTGCCTGGCATCGGGCGACAGCAGGGCACCGCCAAGGAAGCCCACGCACTGCAGCACGGTGTCGACCTTCAGCGTACGGGCGTCCATCAGGTAGTAGTCGCCAACCTCCGTCGGGCGCTGGGCCAGCCAGGAGTAGCTGGCGCCGATGAGCAGCTTCTGCCCGTCGGCACTGATGTCGGCCAGGTACTGGCCCTTGGAACCAAAGGTGATGCGCTGGCTGACGCCCGTCCTGACATCGAAGCGCACAAGATACCTGCGCTTGCGCCAGCCCGGCTGGCGGTCGTCCATCTCGGTCACCTCGAAGACGCCGGCATCCTCCTTCGGGCCGTCCTCGGTGGCGGTGATGATGAGGTAGTCCTCGGTCGGACTGACGGTGTAGCTGCCCTCGGGCAGTCCGGCGGCCCAGCGGGTGCGCTCGCCCGTCAAGGCATCCACCTTATATAATACGCGCTGGCCCTGCTCCTTCTCCTCCTCGAGCCAGGCTGTGCTCGTGGGCATCCAGTTCACGCTTCTCGTGGGGCGCTGCAGCAGCCGGCCGCTCTTTGCCTCGCGCAGCTCGTAGTCCCAGCGGCTGTTTCCCGTCGGCTCGGTGGTCTGATAGCTCATGCTGACCAGCGAACCGTCGGCCGAGAGGGCTATGCCGCGCACGCGCCGCCCGTCCAGCAGGTCGTGAATCATGTAGGGATGGCGCTTGTCGGTGGTCGGACTGACGGCAATCTGCGTATCGAAGCTGACGCTGATGCTGTCGGTGTCGTTGGGCTCGGCCAGATAGCGGATGGCGAATGTATGGTGCTCGGGGGCCAGGCTCAGGTCGGCGCCGGCCTCCTTGTCGTCGATGTAGAGCTTGTAGTTCTTGGGACCCTTCACACTGACCTTTCCCTTCACGTAGTCGGCGTTGTTCACGTAGAACGTCAGCACGCCCACCGACCGTGAGTCCTTCAGCGAGGGCAGCACGCTGCCGCTGAACACGCCCTGCGCCTCAGCCTGCAGCGGCAATGCTGAGAGCGACGACTTCACGTCGAACTTCTTGCCCTGCACGTCGACGCTGTCGGCGGCAAACGGCTCAGCCACGGCGTATGGTCCGGCCAGTCTGAACGTTTTCACTTCTGTCTTGTGCTGCTGGGCAGCTGCCTGTAAGGTCAGGGCCGCAAGGGCGGCCACCGTTAATAGTCTCTTCATATTCATCCCTTTCTGATTTTTCTGCAAAGTTACGAATAAAATTCCACTTTCACCAACATTGCCCCGCCATAATCGTAAAATGGAATAAAAATTTAGCAGCTCATTTGTCCTTTTCGTTTTTTTTCGTAACTTTGCACCCAAGCATCATGTAGCTGATATGTACGGAATAGATGTTAAAGAAGATTACCGCCAAAGTAGTGACACCCGCGACACCCGACGCTGTAAATTACTGATAGTCAGTGCGCGTTAGGCCCAAGTTGAGCTACTTTTAGCAGCACCCAAATGCCCGTTGGATATCAGGCAGATAAGTGCTGGGTGTCGCGGGTGCATGAAGGTTTTTCCTTATATATATACGACACTCAACCTGTGCAAACCACGGCTTGCTTTTAGCCCATCTTCATGCCCGTGATTACAAGTTGGGAGAGATGGCGGCTATCCACGCCTCGATGCGGGTGTCGGTCTTGTCGTCCTCATTGATGTCGTCGAGTGGCAGACCGATGAACTTGCCGTCAATCACGGCCTCGGAGTCGTCGAAGGTGTAGCCGTCGGTGTCTACCGAGCCGATGAACCTGGCACCGCTATCCTTGATGCCGTTGTAGAGCTCCCCCATGCCGCCTACGAAGGTGTCGCTGTACGAAGAGCAGTCGCCACAACCGAAGATGGCGATGGTCTTACCCTTGAGGTCGGCACCCTGGAGCGTTTTCAGTCCGTCGTACCAGTCGTCCTGCAATTCTCCTGCGCCCCATGTCGAAGTACCGAGGATCAGGTTCTGGTTGGCGGCCACGATGTCGGCTGTCAGGTTCTGTACGTTCAGGGCCTCGCAGCCCAGTTTCGAGGCCATCTTCTCCGCGATGGCCTCGCAGGTTCCTGTTGAGGATCCATAGATTACAATTGTTGCGTTCATTTTTTATGTCTTATTCAAAAGAAGTTATTAATTCCGGTCGATACATTCTCCTTGCGCTTGCAGAACCGCTCGCACTGTGCGCAGAGGTCGTAGCCGAGCATAGTGCCGAGGATGAAGTCCTCCTCGGGCGTCAGCTGGTTCAGCGGGCGTGTGACGATGAGCCGGATGGCCTCCAGGCACTCGCGACGGCCAAAATATACGTTCAGATTCTGCTGCCCGGCAGGTTGCAACAGGTATGGGATACCTTGGCTCTCCAGTCGCTGCGTGGCCAGTGTACGGTACTTCTTGTTGCAGGTAAACAACACCATGTGTCGCACACCTTTACGCAGCTCGTAGATGTGGTTCATCAGTACCTTGAGCTCCACGGGAGTTGTTGTCGTCGTTCTCATCGTTCTGTCGTTCATTAAATCACGGTGCAAAGGTACGGCAAATAATAAAAGTGTACAATACCTAAAAACGAGTGTTTTAAGCATTGCGCACTTACATGACCCCGCAAACGCGGGTTAATCAGAAATAGGTATTTGCGGCTGTCGTTATTAGGAACTGATTTCTTGCAAAAATAAAAGCCGTTCATGTTTTCCTTTTTTCATTTTTTCTTTGTACCTTTGCACCCAAGCACGGCTGCGTGAGCCTGGGCGCAGGTGTAGCGGTGCGACTTTCGTGGGTTAAACATTAGCGTTGGCTATTATTCAAAGTGTTCCGAAACTTGCAGGTAGAAAGAACATAGTAAGTAATAATGGTAACGCCTACCTGTATAGTGGGCGTTTTCCTGTTTCTTACTATAGGTTTCCTGCAAGTACCTGGAGCACTGAACGGGGATTCGTCCACGTTTTGTGTCCTTACGGGTGCTTGCAGGAATCATTTTGTTTGGTGGCTCGGCGCATTATAAAACTATAATGCTACATGGCTAAATCATTGATTGAAGAGCTGCCCCGCATCGTGAGCGAGGGCAGGCGTGAGGCTGCCCAGATACTGGAGCGGCTGAGTAGTGGTACGCAGATTGGTCTACAGACCAACGAACTGGTGCTGCCGAGTAAGGACGTGAGCGGACTGTTCAAGGGCAGTTCGCCTCAGATTCCTAATGCCTTCAATATGGCTGGAGGCACTGGGGAGTGGATGAACCGCCTCATCTATGGTGACAATCTCTTAGCGATGCAGGCCCTGCTTGCAGGAGATGCCCAAACGGGGTTGCCCTCGCTTCGCGGTAAGGTTGACCTTATTTATATTGACCCTCCGTTTGATTCTAAGGCGGATTATCGGACTAAGATTTCTTTGCCAGGAACAGATATTCAGCAGAAACCAACGGTCATTGAGCAGTTTGCGTATGCGGATACGTGGGAGCAGGGTAGTGTAAGTTATTTGCGCATGCTTTATCCAAGATTAACAGTAATGCGCGAATTACTTAGCAACAATGGAAGTATTTACATTCATATTGATTGGCATATAGGACATTACGTAAAGGCTATTGCTGATGAGATATTTGGCAAGGAAAACTTTGTAAACGAAATTATATGGCATTACCAAGCAGGTACTGCTCCATCTTACGGCTTTGCAAAAAAGCATGATGTTATTCTCTTTTACGCAAAACGACTAAAGGAGAACACCTTCAATGCGATTCGATTAATGGTCAAAGATGAAAGTATCTATCCTTACACTGATGAAAATGGCCGAAAATATAGAATGTCTGGAAATAATAATGCCACTCGATACTATGCTGATGAAGGAAGAAAGGCCGATGACGTTTGGACATGGTTGGATAGAAAAGAAAACAATATTGTACAAGTTTTTCACGCCTTACCAGAATTTTTAGATTATAGTACACAGAAACCAGAGAAGCTTCTCGAGCGCATCATCAAAGCCTCTTCCAACGAAGGCGACCTTGTCTGCGACTTCTTCGGCGGCAGCGGCACAACGGCGGCAGTTGCCGAGCGATTAGGCCGCCGCTGGATAACCTGCGACATCGGCAAGCCTGCCTCGTTGGTGATGCGCAAACGCTTCATTGACCAAGAAGTGAAGCCCTTCCTCTATCAGAGCATCGGCGACTATCAGAAAGAAGCTTTTAGAAACAACAAACGCTATAAGCATGTGGGCGACTTGAGCCAAGTGGTGTTGGGGCTGTATGGTGCGCTGCCCTTCACCCCAGAGCAGACCAACGACCGTAACTTCGGATATATAAAAGGTACGCGAACATTAGTAATGGTGGACTCACCAAACCGTCTGACAACAGCTGCCACCATCCGTCGTGCCGTAGAGGCTAAGGCCTCGCTGCTGGGTGGTGACTGGGAAAAGGTGGTCGTTTTAGGTTGGAACTTCGCTTTTGATATATCGTCAGCCATTCAGAAGTACCAGGACTCAAACGTGGAGGTGCTGGTGATTCCGCCCGACCTGCTGGATAAACTGGCCAAGAAGGGCTACAAGAAGCTGATAGACGACAAGTCGGTACGCTTCTCGTCGCTGCAATACTTAGTGGCGAAGCCATTGGTAGTGAAACAGCAGGGCGAACAGGACGAGATAGACGTGGAGTTGGAGAACTACGTGCTGCTGTCGCCCGACAACATCCCGCTCGACGATAAGGACAAGGAGAAGCTGCAAAAGGTGTTGGAGCGTGACCCGCTCTCGCTGATAGAATACTGGAGCATCGACCCCGACTACGACGGTGTGACGTTCCGTTCTACGTGGCAGGACTATCGTGAGAATGTGGAGAACGACAACGACCCGCTGCATTGTGTCTATAAGACGCGGCTGAGGGTGGCGCATAAGGATCAGCGACGGGTGTGCATCAAGGCTGTGGATGTGTTTGGTTTTGAAAGTCAGGTGGTGGAAAGCGTATGATGACACTGCAGTCACTAAGGTTTTTCGTTTGTCAATGCTTCTGCAGTCTGTTCAAAGTCATCAATGACGGCTTGCAGTTTGGGATTCCTGTTTTCTATGATGATAGCAGCATAGAAGCCCTTTCCTTCAACAACAGTACTTGCAGTGCGTATAGTAAATCGCTCTGGCGCAGCGCGTTTCTTGAACCAGTTAAGAAACAGACGGTTACGGTTAGCCTCACGACCATCACTATCGTCACACAAATAGAGCATAACGTTAAGGTACTCCTTAAAGAATACTTCAAGGATAGCAAGAATGGCTTGTTCTATTTTTGCGTCATGCGGGGAGCGTTGATTATCCAGTTTTTGAATGACAAACTGAAAAGTCTCACATCCTCCCAGAGGCTCTTCTTCCTCGAAAGACACCAGGTAATGGATGTTGAGACTGGTAGCAAATACAAAATCACCATTCGGGGCATAAGAAACCTCGTATGGCGATTGAGCATTTATTTCTTCAAGAGAAAGCCTTATCATAACGAAACAATGGTTCCTGTCAGTCCCATCCGCTTGAACTCTTCCTCCATGCGCTTCTCTGCTGCACGCTTAATCTCGAGTGAGCGTTTAAAGCGAGCCAACGCTTCCTCATAAGTTATTTTCTTTGCTTCCATGATTTATAATTTAACCGTTTGACGTTGCAAAGATACAACATATTTTCAATAATTAAATAAAAACAGTCAGAAAAATGAATACTAATAATACAAATGCTTCGCTGGAATTAGCCAAGCGACTCAGCGAGACAGTGAACGCAGCATGGGAAAGCGGGGAGTTGTTGGAACAGGTGACGTCCTCAACACAAGACTTGCTGAAGTTCTGGTTCTCGGAGGAGTATTGCACGTTGAGGAATCGTAACTTCCATGCCGGGCAGCGGCAGGCTATCTTGAACATCATCTATCTGCATGAGGTGATGGGCGTTAAGAACGTGATGGAGTATTACGCGCAACTGACACCCGACCTGATGCCTGTGGTGGACTTAGGAACGATAGGACAGAAGAAATACCAGATGCCTAAGTATGCCGTGAAGATGGCAACGGGTACAGGCAAGACATGGGTGATGCACGCTTTGCTGCTTTGGCAGATGCTGAATGCTCGTCATGAAAGTATGAAGAGCGGACGTTTTACGAAGAACTTCCTGATAGTGGCTCCTGGTTTGATTGTTTATGACCGCCTGCTGGATGCTTTCTGCGGACGGATGCAGCGAGACAAGGAGGAACGCGACATAGAGACCAATGACTTCTATCTGAACCAGGAGGTGTTTATCCCAGTCCACTATCGGCAAGAAGTCTTTTCGTTCATTCAGAACAATGTAGTTACCAAAGATGAAGGTATTGGAAGAAAGACAACTGGCGATGGACTTATTGCCTTGACAAACTGGCACCTGTTTGAAAACCAGATGGAGGAAGAAAGTTCTGACGATAATGGTGAACTGACACCCTCAGAGATTATAGAGCAATTGCTTCCTATCCGTCCAGGCAAGGCGGCAGGCAACGACCTCGGAATGTTGGACCGCCGCTATCTGCGAGGCTCGGAACTGGAGTATCTGGCGGGGCTGGACGACATCATGGTGATTAATGACGAAGCTCACCATATCCATGAGCTGAAACGGAATGGCGAGATAGAGGAAGTGGAATGGCAGAAAGGTCTGAACGCAATAGCCGAGAAGAAAGGTGAGCGGTTCTTTCAAGTGGACTTCTCGGCTACACCCTACGACCAGAGAGGCTCGGGCAAGAAGGCCCAGAAGTGTTACTTCCCGCACATCGTTGTAGATTTCGACTTGGCTACTGCTATGCGTAAAGGTCTGGTAAAGACGCTGCTTTTGGACCGCCGTCAGGAGTTGACCGAACTGAAAGACCTGGACTATAAGGCGGTACGTGACGAAAGGAATAAGGTTTGTGACCTGAGCGACGGTCAGCGACTGATGCTGCGTGCCGGCCTGGCAAAGTTGAAGAAGCTGGAAACGGAGTTTACGGCTGTCGATGAGAAGAAGAACCCAAAGATGCTGGTCGTCTGTGAGGATACGTCCGTGGCTCCCTTTGTGAATCAACTGATGTTGGAAGACGGACTGGCACAGGAAGATGTCGTCACCATCGACAGCAATGCCAAGGGTGAGGTGAGCGAAGAGGAATGGAAGGAAACTAAGAAAAAGCTCTTTGACATCGACAAATACCAGAAGCCAAAGGTGATAATCTCTGTGCTGATGCTGCGCGAGGGATTCGATGTCAACAATATCTGCGTGATTGTGCCACTTCGTTCTTCGGAGGCTCCCATCTTGTTGGAGCAGATTATCGGCCGAGGTCTGCGCCTGATGTGGCGAGAACCGGAGTACCAGAGCATCAAGGAAGACGACCGTAAGCGCGTGCTTCAGCTGCACAGTCAGCCCAAGACCTATATCGACATGCTGAGCATCATTGAGCACCCTGCCTTCCTGCAATTCTACGAGGAATTGTTTGCCGAAGGTCTGGCTGTTGAGGAAACAGACGAGACTGGCGAGGGTGGCTCCATCGGCGACTTGATAAAGGTGGGACTGCGCGAAGACTATGAGCAGTTCGACTTTGAGTGGCCGATGATAGTGAGGGAAGCAGAAGAGGAACTGGAGGATGTGGATATAGACATCAGAACGATCCGTCCTTTTACTGCTTTTACTTTGGAAAGGTTGCGTCAGTTCCTGGCTCAAGACGGCGAGACGTTCATCTCG
This sequence comes from uncultured Prevotellaceae bacterium, assembly GCA_946185285.1. Classification (GTDB taxonomy): domain Bacteria; phylum Bacteroidota; class Bacteroidia; order Bacteroidales; family Bacteroidaceae; genus Prevotella. The sequence continues at coordinate 2,370 of CAMHIS010000005.1, read as the reverse complement.
CAAGAAGCTCTGTCGAAGACGCAGTTCGGACGATATAAGGTGACTGCCAATCTGTTTACCGCCACCAGTTATAATGAATTTCTGCAAAAACTGCTTCGTACCATCACGCTGAGGTTTGACAGAATATCTTCGCACAAGGAGATGCCTGTACCCAATCTTCAAATCAACGAGGCCCGTACCATTGCGGTTGTTGATCAGTATATCCGTACAAGGCTGTTTGGGCAGCCGTTCAATCCCTTCAACGACAGCGACTGGAAGATACTCTTATCGAAAGACGCTATTGTCACAAAGCACATCATCGAGGAAATGGCACGAGCTATCTTTAATATCCAAAACAATATCATGACGACGGATGCGCAGGTGGTTCATACGCGCTTCTCGTCGGTTGCGGAGGTTAAGATGCGCGAGTCGTATTCGATGGAAACACACAAGACCATCTATGAACGGCAGGGATTCCCCACACACGGCGGCGGACTGGAGCGGGCGTTTATTGACTTCCTCGACAAGGATGGTGAGGTGGAGCGCTTCCTTAAAATCAATGAGAGTCAGCATCCGTTTGCCGTCATCTACTATATGCGCCATGACGGGCTGATGGCTACCTATCATCCTGACTTCATCGTGGCGACACGAGAAAAGGCGTACCTGATAGAGACCAAGGGCAATGACAAACTGGCAGACAGGAACGTGCGCCAGAAGCAGACAGCGGCAGTGGAGTGGACGCGCAAGATAAACGAGCTGAAACCTGAAGAGCGGATGTACCGCGAGTGGGAGTATGTGCTCGTTAGCGAGGATAACTTCTACGGGCTGTCTGCCAACGGAGCCACCCTTACCGACATCTGCGACCGTTGCAGTGTATCGTTATCGGCGGCAACAGGCGAACTTTTCGTCTGAGAGCATCTTTACTATTGTCAGTGGTCGTGAATGTTTGTGATTAAATGGAGGCTCCTAACACATCGTTAGGGGACTCCATTCACATCTCTTAGGGGTTCCAAATGTTATCTTTTTGTATGTCTATATTGATGATGGATTCATTTCCGCATCAGTTTAACCAGCCTGTCATCAGTGTGGGCAAGACACCAAAATACTTTTCCGTCTCCTCCTAAATCCCAGGGGTCAACAATTTCTCGCAGCCTGAAAGGTATGCCTTCCCATTTTTCTTGGAGAATCAACATTCGCTCTTTTCTGCGAAACTTACGATGGCAGATTTGTTTGCCACGTTTCTGCGACTTACAGCAACACCATGTACTGACAGGGGTTCGCTTTGTAGGCGTTTTCAGCTTTTTCCTTGTCGTCCTGATCCAAACCCTCGTCGAACATCTGGAAGTACTTCTGGTAGACATCAGAATACACGTCGTTGTCCATCTTCATCGTTTCCCGAAGTATTTCCTCAACCGTCCACCCGCTGAAGTTGTTGATGGGCGAGCGTTCGGCAATGAGTTTTTCGCCTTGGCGCCGCAGCACATACAGGTTGACCTCGTTCATAGACTGGATGACAAGTGGGCTGTGGGTGGTCACTATGAACTGTACGTTCCTGAACACATTGGAAATGATGGCAATGATGTCTCGTTGCCACTTGGGGTGCAGGTGCAGGTCTATCTCGTCTATCAGTACCACGGCGCTCTCCTGCAAGGGGTTGTCGGAGTCTGGATATTTCTCAAACATCCTTTTACACAGGTCAATCACCCATGAGAGCATGGACTGGTAGCCATAGCCGAGTTGTGTATATCTGAACCAGCCGTCCTTTGTCAGGAACAGCACGTAGTTGTGCATTTCGTCGGAACTCTCAAACTTGAAGTCGGAGATTTCTGGGAAGACATTGCCGCAAATCAGTTCGCGAACCTTTTCCAACCGTTTGGCTGCAGAGGTGTTGTTGTTCTTTTGCGGCATAATCCAGCTGCATCAGCCATTCCTCAATGTTCACCAAGCGCTGGTCGTTGGAAAACAATGTGTCGCAGTCGCCGCAAGACTGTTCCGAAAGGCTTGTCTTTGAGGGATAACGGCTCACGCCGTAGCCAAAGATATAGAATGATGACAACTCATAATTGATGTCTACCGCCCCTGAATCATGTTCATACCCCCAGTTGATTTTGGAATTAGTCAGACTGCACCGAATAGAAGCTGCTTTTGTTCCGTCAATAGACTCTGAACGTTTGTAATAGGATACCAGTTTTACCTGTATTGTTGTTACCCAACAATACAGTCCACTGATAGAGAGACGAGCCGTCTTTCTCGCAGTTTATCTCAAAATCATCAAAACTCCTAAACGATTTCAGAGATATGGAGCGAAACTTTATACCGTTATTCATAGAATAATTTTTATCGAGTAAGTAGAGGGACTTTCACCCTCCCTTCTCACGGAACCGTGCTTGA
>CAMHIS010000004.1 GCA_946185285.1 uncultured Prevotellaceae bacterium | reverse complement strand
GACTGGCAGGCTGCTTCCTCTTCACGATGATCTTCGGCCACGCCAACGACATCTACATGCAGATTTCGCTCATCATGCTGATTGGTCTGCTGGCCAAGAACGCCATCCTGATTGTGCAGTTCGCACTCGAGCGCCGCCGCTTGGGTATGGCTGTCTCATGGTCGGCTGTCCTCGGTGCTGCCGCCCGTCTGCGTCCTATCTTGATGACGTCGCTGGCCATGATTGTCGGTCTGCTGCCGCTGATGTTTGCCTCCGGTGTAGGCAAGAACGGTAACCAGACGCTTGGTGCCGCTGCTGTCGGTGGTATGCTCATCGGTACGTTGTGCCAGATATTCGTTGTGCCCACTCTGTTCGTCCTGTTCCAGTCGCTCCAGGAGAAGATTAGTCCGATGAGGTTCGAGAACGAGGAGGAGAACGAGGATGTGGCTACCGAGATTGCCCAGTATGCGCATCGTCCTGTTGATTATGAATTAGAGAAGTAAAAAAGCCCACCCAAGCCCTCCCAAAGGGAGGGATGTTTAGAATGACTTACGATTATGATAGCATTAAGATTTAAACCAATATTTGGCTGTATGACTAATCACAAGCCCCTCCCTTGGGGAGGGGTTGGGGTGGGCTTGTTCTGCCTGTTCTTGTCGAGTTGCGGCCTTTACAACAAGTACGAGCGACCGGAGGTTGTGGCCGACGGCATTGTGCGCAACCCCTTGGCCGACGGTTCGCTGCAGTCGGCTGACACGGCGTCGTTCGGCAACCTGCCCTGGCGGCAGCTCTTTACCGACCCGCAGCTGCAGGTGCTCATTGAGCAGGGACTGGAGAAGAACCCCGACCTGCTGAATGCCGCCTTGAATGTGCAGATAGTGAACGAGGCCCTGAAGTGTGCCCGTCTGGCTTTCCTGCCGTCGCTGTCGCTTTCGGCACAGGGAACTATCGCCTCGCTGCGTACTGACCCTGCGGTGACAACGAAATCATATCAGGTGCCCCTTAGCGCTTCGTGGAATGTCGACCTCTTCGGCAACCTGCTGAACGCCAAGCGGTCGGCACAGATGCAGCTCATCGCCACCCAGGACTACCAGACAGTGGTGAAGTGCAACATTGTCTCGGGCATTGCCAACCTGTACTACACGCTGCTGATGATTGACCGCCAGATGGAGATTGTCACCGATATGGAGCAGCTGACCAAGGCGACGTGGGAGAAGATGCAGTTCATGCACGAGAACCGTGTGGGCTACCGCTCCACTGCTGTCCAGAGTGCTGAGGCTGCCTATTATTCGGTACAGGCTCAGAAGGTAGACTTGCAGCGCCAGATGCGCGAGGTGGAAAACTCCCTTTCGCTGCTTATTGCCCAGCCTGCCCAGACTATCAAGCGTGGCAAACTGGCTGACCAGTCGCTGCCTTCGACGTTTAGTACGGGCGTCAGTATCGGCCTGTTGAACAACCGTGCCGACGTCCACGCTGCCGAGATGGCACTGGCCCAGTGCTTCTACGACGTGCAGCAGGCCCGTTCGCGTTTCTATCCCAGTATCACTATCTCGGGGACAGGTGCCTTCACCAATAACAACGGTATGGTGAATCCCGGCAAGCTGCTGCTGTCGGCTGTCGGCTCGCTTGTCCAGCCCATCTTCCAGCATGGTCAGATTGTGGCTGGACTGAAGGTGGCCAAGATGCAGTATGAGCAGAAGTACAACACGTGGCAGAACACGGTGCTGAAGGCTGGCAACGAGGTGAGTAATGCGTTGGTCAGCTACAATGCGTCGGCTGAGAAAGGCGATCTCGACTCGAAGCGCGTCGCTGTGCTGAAGCAGAACGTCGAGGACACCAAGAAGCTGATGGAGTCCAGTTCGAACACCACCTACCTCGAGGTGATCTCTGCCCAAAGCAACCTGCTCAACGCCGAGATTTCGGAAGTGACCGACCAGTTTAACAAGATGCAGGCTGTCGTCAACCTCTACCAGGCCTTAGGCGGCGGAGCAAAGTAATAATTAAGCAGCTGACTACAGGACTTAAGGACTTAAGGAAGTCGTCTTAGTCCTGTTGTCAGCTGCAAAAAAACATTATAATTATGTCAGATATAAGTCCGAAAGCCGAAATCAGCCCAAAGGCTAAAATCGGCGACAACTGTAAGATATTCCCGTTCGCGTATATCGAGGACGACGTGGTGATAGGCGATGGCTGCATCATCTTCCCCTTCGTCAGTATCTGTAGCGGTACGCGCATGGGTAAGGGAAACAAAGTGCACCAGGGAAGCGTCATCGGCGCCCTGCCGCAGGACTTCGAGTTCCGCGGCGAACGGTCGGAGTGCATCATCGGCGACGGCAACATCTTCCGTGAGAACGTCGTCGTCAACCGTGCCACCCATACCGGCGGCCAGACCGTCATCGGCAACGGAAACGTGCTGATGGAGGGTGCCCACATCTCGCACGACACGAAGGTCGGCAACCAATGCGTCTTCGGCTACGGCACGAAGATTGCCGGCGACTGCGAGATTGAGGACAGCGTCATCTTCTCGAGCTCGGTCATCGAGAATGCCGGCACGCGCGTCGGCAAAGGCTCGATGGTGCAGGCCGGCACCTCCTTCTCGCGCGACATTCCGCCCTACATCGTGGCTACGAAGAAAAATGCCTACGGCGGCGTGAACTTCGCCGTAGGCCGTCAGCACGGGGTCGACGAGAAGACGCTGAAGCACATAGCCAACGCCTACCGACTGGTATTCAACGGCGGTACGTCGCTCTTCGATGCTGTCAACCAGATAGCTGAGCAGGTACCCGACGGCCCGGAGATTCGGCACATCATCGAGTTCCTGCGTGCCACGAAGTTAGGCATCATCTCGAAGGTGTAAGAAAAGAAACAAGCAGCGCAGACAGAAATGTTTGCGCTGCTTGTTTCTAATAGGAAGCTGTACAGGGAATACCGGCGGCGATGACGCGGTTGCGGATGGCATCGAGTTCTTCGTGGGTGGCCTTACGCAGCGACTGGTCGGGTGTCTCGCGGTCGATGGTGTAGATCATCACCTGACAGGGCGCGATTTCTCTGACGGCTTTAAGCCACGGGGCAACGTATTGTTCGGTAGTGTTGTCGATGCCGTCCCCCTTCAGGAACATGGTCTGTATGATGATGTGACCCTGAAATGCTTTCATCCGCTCGATGATGGCGTTGACATCGTAGGCGCCGGCAGGGTGGTCTACCTGGCGGATGAAGTCGGGGTCGACGGTGTCGAGCTTCAGAATATTGTTGTCCACACGCATGAGAGCATCATGAACTTGCGGACGGTGAATCATGGTTGAATTGCTCAGCACACTGACCTTCGCCTGCGGACAATACAGGTCGCGCAGCCGGATGGTGTCGTCGATGATGTCAGCGAAGTGGGGATGGCAAGTCGGCTCACCGTTGCCGGCAAAGGTCAGCACGTCGGGCATCTGCCCGTCCTCCTGCATTTGTCGGAGCTTCCGTTCGAGGGCCGTTGCCACTTGTTCACGTGTGGGCAGTGGCTGCTTGGGACGGTGGCTCTCGTTGAAACCACACTCGCAGTAGATGCAGTCGAAAGAGCACACCTTGCCGTCTGCCGGCAGCAAGTTGATGCCTAACGAAATGCCCAGGCGTCGGCTCTGTACAGGGCCGAACACGGGCGACGGATAAATGATAGTACTCATAACGGGCGCAAAATTACGAAAAAAGTTTGTTTTCCCCAAAAATTATTCGTATCTTTGCAACCGATTTTAGTTTTACGTACGTAAAGTAAATGAGAAAAAGGAGAAAAACGACCCGGCGCCGCCATGGTATGCAGGTTGTTACACTGTGTATCAGTACGACTATGGTGCTGATATTGATTGGTCTTGTGGTGCTGTCGGTGCTGACGGCGCACAACTTGTCGAACTACGTGAAGGAGAACCTGACGGTGACCGTCATGCTGGGCGACACGGTGACGACGAACGAAGCCCACCGGCTGTGCCGCGACCTCTACCACCGCCCATACGCGCGCAACATTGACTATGTGAGCAAGGAGCAGGCCCTGAAGGAGCAGAGCGAGGCGATGGGTAGCGACCCGTCGGAATTTCTCGGCGTGAACCCCTTTGTGGCTACCCTGGAACTGCAGCTGAAGTCGGACTATGCCAACCGCGACTCGCTACAGTGGATTGAGAAGGAGCTGACCGGCAACCCGAAGGTGAGCGACGTGGTCTATCAGGAGGACCTGATGGACAAGGTGAACAAGAACCTGCAGAAGGTGTCGCTGGTGCTGCTGATACTGGCGGCGCTGCTGACGTTCATCAGCTACCAGCTCATCAGCAACACGGTGAGGCTCGGCGTCTATGCGCGCCGCTTCCTGATTCACACGATGAAGCTGGTGGGGGCCTCGTGGGGCTTCATCCGGCGGCCCTTCATGCGCGACGGTATGGTGGTGGGCCTTGTGGCTGCCCTGCTGGCCTGCCTCGTGCTGGGCGGCGGCGTGTGGTGGCTGTTCCGCTACGAGCCCGGTCTGACGGGCATCATCACGTGGCAGGTGCTGGCCATTACCGGGGCAGCGGTACTGCTGTTTGGACTGATTATCACGTTGCTGTGCTCGTATATCTCGGTGAACCGCTTTCTGCGGATGCGGGCGCGTGACCTTTATAAGATTTAAAACTGAAAAGAGTATATGGAAAAGAAAGATTTTGCATTTGGCCGCATGAACTTCATCCTGCTTGCTGTAGGTATGCTGGTGGTTGTCGTCGGCTTTATTCTGATGAGTGGAGGCAGTTCGTCTGAGGAAGCTTACAATCCTGACATCTTCAGCACTCGCCGTATCGTTGTGGCTCCTGTCGTGTGTCTGCTTGGCTTCGTGTCGATGATTTACGCAGTGGTGCATAAGCCGAAGGACGAAGCACAGAAGGAGGTGACGGAATGACCTGGATAGAGACCGTCATTATTGCCATCGTAGAGGGACTCACCGAGTTTCTGCCAGTATCGTCGACGGGGCACATGATTATCACCCAGAACCTGCTGGGCATTGAGCAGGGCGACCCCTTCGTCCATGCCTTTACGTTTATCATTCAGTTTGGCGCCATCCTGTCTGTAGTTTGTCTCTACTGGAAGCGGTTCTTCAAGCTGGACAATACGCCAGCCCCTGAGGGCAGTTCGGCGTGGCAGAAGCTTAAGCATAAGTACTACTTCTACTGGCTGCTCTTTGTTGGCGTGCTGCCGGCAGTCATCATCGGACTGCTGGCTAAGAAGTCGGGTGTGCTAGACTGGCTCCTCGACAGCGTCGAGGTGGTGGCTGTGATGCTGGTTGTCGGAGGTGTGTTCATGCTTTTCTGCGACAAGTTGTTCAACAAGGGCAGCGATGACAAGAAGGTCAACGAGAAGCGGGCATTCAACATCGGCCTCTATCAGTGCATATCAGTTATACCCGGTGTGTCGCGCTCGATGGCTACCATCGTGGGCGGCATGACGCAGGGACTGACCCGTAAGCGTGCTGCCGAGTTCTCGTTCTTCTTGGCTGTACCTACTATGGCCGGTGCCACGCTGCTCGACTTGCTCGATCTCGTGAAGGAGGATGCTGTCTGGGCAACCTCTCACAACATCATGATGCTGCTCTTAGGCTGTGCCGTGGCGTTCGTCGTGGCACTGTTGGCCATGAAGTGGTTCGTGGCTTTCCTCACCAAGTACGGCTTCAAGGCCTTTGGTATCTATCGCATCATCGTCGGCACCATTATCATCGTGTTGCTGCTGACAGGTCACTCACTTGCAATGGTCGACTAAATGGACTTCAACGAAGGCGCATTCATATATATCAACAAGCCTTATGGCATGTCGTCGTTCGGCGCATTGGCCCATATCCGCTACCTTATCTCGAAGAAGATGCGCGTCAAGAGGGTGAAGACTGGTCATGCAGGGACGCTCGACCCCTTGGCCACTGGTGTCCTGATACTTTGCACAGGTAAGGCTACGAAGCAGATAGAGACGCTCCAGTTGCACGACAAGGAGTATACGGCCACCCTGCAGCTTGGTGCCACCACACCGTCGTTCGACCGCGAGCACACCGTTGATATGACCTATCCTACGCGCCATATCACCCGTGAACTCATCCTTCGCGTGCTCGCCGACTTTGTCGGCGAGATTCAGCAGGTGCCGCCCGTCTACTCGGCGGTCATGGTCAAGGGCGACCGGGCTTACGAGCTGGCCCGCAAGGGTGCCGACATAGAACTGGCTGCCAAGCCCGTGCGCATCGACGAGCTGGAACTGACAGCCTTCGACCCTGTGAAGATGCAGATGAGCATCCGCGTAGTCTGCGGCAAGGGCACATATATCCGCTCGCTGGCTCGCGACATCGGCTATGCCTTGGGCAGCGGTGCTTTTCTTACAGCCCTCTGTCGTACCCGTCTTGGAGATGTCAGCATTGGCGACTGCCAGACTTTCGACAGCTTCCCCCAATGGCTCGACGAGCAATTTCAATCGAAAATCGAAAATCAGTAAATCGAAAAGAACATAGATGAAACTATCACAATTCAGATTCAGACTGCCCGAGGAGCAGGTGGCGCTGTTCCCGCCGCACCGCACCTTCAAGAATGAAGACGGCACTGAGGAGCGTATTTACAGCCGCGACCAGTCGCGCCTGATGGTGATTCACCGCAAGCGGCAGACCATCGAGATGTATAAGAAGGATGCCGACGGGAATGACACCGATCAGTTCCTGATGTTCCGTGACCTCGTGGAATACTTTGACGAGGGCGATACCTTTGTTTTCAATGACACAAAGGTGTTTCCGGCACGCCTCTTTGGAACCAAGGAGAAGACAGACGCGCAGATAGAGGTGTTCCTGTTGCGCGAGTTGAATGCGGAATTTCGCTTGTGGGATGTGTTGGTTGAACCGGCACGAAAAATCCGCATCGGCAACAAACTGTTCTTCGAGGAGGACGGACCGATGGTGGCTGAAGTTATCGACAATACCACCAGCCGCGGTCGTACCTTGCGGTTCCTCTACGACTGCGACCATGATGAGTTCAAACGCGAACTCTTTGCCTTGGGGTCGGCACCGCTGCCTCGCTATATCGTTGACAGGCGGGCGGTGGTACCTGAGGACATGGAGAATTTCCAGACCATCTTTGCCAAGAACGAGGGAGCGGTGACGGCTCCCGCTACGGGACTGCACTTCAGCCGTGAATTGATGAAGATGATGGAAATTCGCGGTTTTAACTTCGCCTATTTGACCGTCCACTGCGGACTGGGCTGCTTTGACTCCATCGAAGTGGAGGATTTGACGAAGCATAAGATGAGCTCAGAGCAGATGATAATCGGCAGCGAGTGTTGTCAGTTGGTGAACGACACTAAGTTGTCGGGCCATCGTGTCTGCACTGTGGGTGTCAGTACGACCCGGGCCACAGAGACTGCAGTGGGTACCGACGGAATGCTAAAACCCTTCGACGGCTGGACTAACAAGTTTATCTTCCCGCCCTATGATTTCGGCCTTGCCAATGCCATGATTGCCAACTTCTATCATCCCGAGTCGACCATGATGATGCTGACTGCGGCCTTTGGCGGCTACGACATCGTCTACGAGGCTTATGAGCAGGCAGTTGAGAAGGGCTACCAGTTTGGATGCTATGGTGATGCGCTGCTGATTCTTGACGATTGATTAGACAGATTTGACGGTTAGACGGATTTGACGGTTAGCTTTTATTAAGAGATGCATAAGGTGTATTTGGGATTAGGAAGTAATCTGGGCAATCGGCAGCAAAATATTGAAAATGCTGTACGGCTTGTGCAAGAAAGGGTAGGGCTGGTTGTCCGCCAGTCATCGCTCATGGAATCAGAACCGTGGGGCTTTGAGTCCTGCCATAACTTCCTCAATGCCGTTATTCTGTGCCAAACCACAAAGACTCCACATGAGGTGCTGACTCTGACCCAGCAGATAGAGCGTGACTTAGGCCGGGAAAAAAAGTCTAACCGTCAATCTGTCTCCCAAAATTCGTCTGCCCGTCAGTATGCTGACAGGCCCATCGACATTGACATCTTGCTTTATGACGACCTGATGGTCGACGAGCCAGACTTGAAGATACCGCATCCGTTGATGCATAAACGCGATTTCGTGATGAAACCACTACGCGAGATATACCAACCAAACTAACATGGCTAACATTCCATAACTAATAACTATAACAAAAATGAAACGAACTACTTTACTAATTTTGAGCCTTGTCTTGTTCTGCGCTGCGAATGCTCAGAATAAGTACAAAACGTATACCGAACACCTTCCGTTCCAGATGGCAGAGATGAAAGCCCCCGTCATTCCTGACCGTCGGGTGGAGTTGACAAATTTTGATGCCGTGGGAACTGGCGAGAAGCTCTGTACAGAAGCTTTTGCCAAAGGAATCAGCTATCTCAAGCGCAATGGCGGAGGTCATCTCATCGTGCCCCGTGGCGTGTGGCTGACCGGCCCCATCGTGTTAGAGTCGAACATCGACCTGCACTTAGAGGCGGGAGCTGTCATCCAGTTCGCTGCCGACGAAGACCTCTATCCGCTTGTCAAGACTTCGTTCGAGGGACTTGACACCCGCCGCTGCCAGTCGCCGCTGAGTGCCAACGGTGCCACCAATATCTCCGTTACAGGCCAGGGCGTCATCGACGGTAACGGTCAGTACTGGCGCCCGGTGAAGCGGGCCAAGGTGACCGATGCCCAATGGAAGGAAATCTTGAAGCGCCCCGGTGGCCGCGAGATGAGAAAGGACTATTGGGTGCCCTCCGAGGGTTACGAGAAGGGCGAAAAGGGCGCCAATATGAACGTCCCCGCCGCACAGACCGAAGAAGAGTGGCAACAGGTGAAGCGGTTCCTGCGCCCGGTGATGGTCAGTCTCGTGGGCTGCAAGAACGTGCTGCTTGAGGGCGTCATCTTCCAGAACTCGCCAGCATGGAACATCCATCCGCTGATGTGCGAGAATATTATTATAGATAATGTACTCGCGCGTAACCCAGCTTTCGCCCAGAACGGCGATGCGCTCGACCTGGAGTCGTGTACCAACGCCCTGATTGTCAACTCGAAGTTTGATGCTGGCGACGACGGCATCTGCCTGAAGAGCGGCAAGGACGCCGACGGGCGCCGCCGCGGCAAGCCCTGCCAGAACGTCGTCGTCGACGGCTGTACCGTCTTTGCCGGACATGGCGGTTTCGTCGTGGGGTCAGAGATGAGCGGCGGTGTTAGGAACATCAGCGTCAGGAACTGCCAGTTTCTCGGCACCGACGTCGGCCTGCGCTTCAAGTCGACGCGTGGCCGTGGCGGTGTCGTCGAGAACATTTTCATCGACGGAATCTCGATGACCGACATCAAGACTTACGCCCTGACCTTCAATATGTACTATGGAGGGAAGTCGGTGGCCGAGGTGCTGGCCGAAGGCGGCAGCCCTCAGGAGGAGAAGGCGATGCCTGTCACCGAGGAGACGCCCGTATTCCGCAATATCGACATCCGAAACGTCATCTGCCACGGTGCCGGCTATGCCATGGAGTTCAACGGACTGCCTGAGATGCCTATCGACCGCATTACCCTGCGTAACATTGACATCAGCGCCAAGCACGATGCGACGTTCCAGCATTGCCAGAACATCATCCGCGACAATGTCCGTATCAAGGTGAAATAAAAAAGAAACGAGGAATGGCGACTTGTCCATTCCTCGTTTCTTTTTGTTGTTTACTTGCCAATCCTTCTGACCGGCTTTTCGGCTGCCAGTCCGCGTGTCTCGCGCGACCAGTAGTAATCGTCATACCAGGCGTCGTAACCCCAGCGATAGCTGCTCCAGTTGGGCGACGACACGTGGTAGAGGCTGAACTCCACGTCGTTGTCGTACTCGGCAATGTAGCCCGTGAAGCGGTCGTCGTTCAGACGGTAGTTGTAGATTTCCATCTCGGTGCCCTCCTCGACGAAGTAGACGTGGATCCTGCCGTAGTTCACCGTCCAGCGTATGTGGTTGGCCACATAGTCCCATGGTGCCCTGGAGTAGTAGTCCACCCAGTAGCCGTCGCCGCTGGAGTAGCGGTAGGGGTCGCGTAGGAATGTGATTTCCGTAGCTGTAGCATAATAGGTGTTGCCGTCGTAGTAGGTGTTAACATACATGTTTCCCTTCCATGTTCCCTCTAAGGTGTAGGCGATGGCATCGTCGTCATCCCAGTCGCAGGAGCTGAAGGTCGTGCCTGCCATCATGGTCAGCAGCATTGCCAAGAGTGTGTATATCTTCTTCATTGTCGTTAAGTTTTAAAAGGTGAATAACTAAGTTTGTTGGTGCAAAGTTACGCTTTTTTGCTGGATTGTCAAGAGGGAAAAACATAAAACCGCATAGGGGAATCCCTACGCGGCTTTTTACCTTTAGGCCTTTTTACTGTTTTTGCTTTTACTTACGCAGACCGAGTGTCTTGATGATAGCACGGTAGCGGTTGATGTCGTTGACATAGAGGTACTTCAGCAGCTTGCGGCGACGGCCTACCATCATGGTCAGCGAACGGGCGGTAGCGAAGTCCTTGTGGTTCTTCTTCAGGTGCTCCGTCAGGTGCTTGATGCGATAGGTGAACAGGGCAATCTGAGCCTCGGGAGAACCCGTGTCAGTGGCCGACTTGCCATACTGGCTGAAAATCTCGACTTTCTTCTCTTTGTCTAAATACATAACTTTTAATGATGATTTTTGTTAATACTAAACATCGTTCAGATGCCGCCCGCCACATCATCAGGACAGGCACATCTTTCAAATGCGGCTGCAAAGGTACTACTTTTTTGCGATTCAGCCAACTATTTGGCCCCTCTTTTTGCCAAAAGCGTTAAAAATGTTTAAGTTATAGCTATGGGACGTCTCGTTTTTCGCCTTATCTCAATTTAAAGTACTACTTTTGAGCCGCAAAAGAAAAAATGCATGTCAAACTTAAAAAAAAGAACAACATGAAAAAGATTTTGATGATGGTTGTAGCCGCCATGATGGCTACGGTGACTGTCAATGCACAGCAGATGTTCCTCAAGCCGATGGTCGGTGGAATGCTTTCTACCCTGACCGGTCAGGACGACGCTAAGATGAAGTTTGGCTTCGTCGGTGGTGCCGAGTTTGGTTATCAGGTGGCCGACCCGTTTGCAGTAACCATCGGTGCGCTGGTCAGCATGCAGGGTGCCAAAATGGATGATGACAAGAGTATAGGCCTTGAGGATGCCAGCACCACGCTGACCTACCTGAACGTTCCCATCCTGGCCAATTACTACATCATTCCCGGTCTGGCCGTGAAGGCTGGTATCCAGCCCGGTTTCCTGCTCTCTCATAAGTCTAAGTATACCATACTGGGAGAAAAGGAAGAGAACACCAGCACGGACGAACTGAAAACCTTCGACCTGTCGATTCCCCTCGGCCTGTCGTACGAGTTCTCTGACTTCGTCATCGACGCCCGCTACAACCTGGGCCTGACCAAGGTCAATAAGGATAACAAACTCTTGGACAAGGATATGAAGAACAGCGTCATCATGCTGACCCTCGGCTATAAGATTCCGCTCTAAACGACGCATTTAGTACTTTTTTAAGCGTGAACCACTTGGTTTACGCTTTTTTTTCGTACCTTTGCAGCCGATTTTAAGAAAGTGACTTATGCAGGATATTAGGAATATAGCGATTATCGCACATGTAGACCACGGCAAAACGACGCTTGTGGACAAGATGATGTTGGCTGGCAATCTGTTCCGTGAGGGACAGAATCTCTCGAGTCAGGTGTTGGATGCTAATGATTTGGAACGCGAGCGTGGCATTACCATTCTCTCGAAAAATGTAAGTATCAACTGGAAAGGCACGAAAATAAATATCATCGACACCCCGGGACACTCCGACTTCGGCGGCGAGGTGGAGCGCGTGCTCAACATGGCCGACGGCTGTCTGCTGTTGGTCGACGCCTTCGAGGGTCCGATGCCGCAGACGCGCTTCGTGCTGCAAAAGGCCCTGCAGATTGGCCTGAAGCCCATCGTCGTGGTGAACAAGGTCGACAAGCCCAACTGCCGCCCTGAGGAGGTCTACGAGATGGTGTTCGACCTGATGTTCTCGTTGAATGCCACCGAGGACCAGCTCGACTTCCCCGTCGTCTACGGTTCGGCCAAGAACGGCTGGATGGGCGAGGACTACAACAAGCCCACCACCGACATCACCTATTTATTAGACAAGATCATCGAGGTGATTCCCGCCCCGAAGCAGTTGGAAGGTACGCCCCAGATGCTCATCACTTCGCTCGACTATAGCTCGTACACAGGCCGCATCGCCGTGGGCCGCGTCCATCGTGGCTCGCTCCGCGACGGTCAGCAGATAACCATTGCCCACCGCGACGGCTCGTTGGAGAAAACCAAGATCAAGGAGTTACACACTTTCGACGGCATGGGTCACTCGCGCACCGACAAGGTTGACTGCGGCGACATCTGCGCCGTCATCGGCTTGGAGAAGTTCGAGATTGGCGACACCATCTGCGACCTGGAGAACCCGGAGCCGCTGCCGCCCATCGCCATTGACGAGCCCACCATGTCGATGCTCTTCACCATCAACGACTCGCCGTTCTTCGGCCGCGAGGGTAAGTTCGTCACCTCGCGCCACATCAACGACCGCCTGGAGCGCGAGCTCGAGAAGAATCTCGCCCTGCGCGTTGAGCAGTTTGAGAACTCCACCGACAAGTGGGTGGTCTCCGGCCGTGGCGTGCTCCACCTCAGCGTGCTAATCGAGACCATGCGCCGCGAGGGCTACGAGCTGCAGGTTGGCCAGCCACAAGTCATCTACCGTTACGGACGAATGGAGAATGGAGAATTGAAAATGGAGAATTATGATAACTCCAAGGGCGGAAACACTGCTGAAGCAGGTAATCATAATTCTCAATCCTCAACTCTCAATTCTCAATTGATCAAGTGCGAGCCAATCGAAGAGCTCACCATCAACGTGCCCGAGGAGTTTGCCTCGAAGATGATTGACATGGTGACGCGCCGCAAGGGCGAGATGACATCGATGGAGTCGCAGGGCGAGCGCACCAATATTGAGTTCGACATTCCCTCGCGCGGCATCATCGGCCTGCGCACCAACGTGCTGACGGCCAGCCAGGGCGAGGCCATCATGGCCCACCGCTTCAAGGAGTACCAGCCTTACAAGGGTGAGATTGAGCGCCGCGTCAACGGTTCGATGATTGCCCTCGAGACGGGTACCGCCTACGCCTACGCCATCGACAAGCTGCAGGACCGAGGCAAGTTCTTCATCGACCCGGGCGAGGAAGTCTACTTCGGTCAGGTCGTCGGCGAGCACGTCCACGACAATGACCTCGTCATCAATGTCTGCAAGGCAAAGCAGCTGACAAACGTCCGTGCCTCGGGTACCGACGACAAGGCGCGCATCATCCCCAAGATGGTCATGTCGTTGGAAGAGTGCTTGGAGTATATCAAGGAAGACGAGATGGTGGAGGTGACGCCGCAGTCCATGCGTATGCGCAAGATTATCCTTGACCACGATCAGCGCAAGAAGGCGGGTATTAGGGTAAAGTAAAGACAGAAAGACCCCGCACTTCTGTCACTTAGTGCTTAGCTGGCTGATTTACTGCTGGTTACAGAGCATGGTTTCTTTTGGAGCCAGCACTTAACCAACACCTGAACCTGCACCTGAGTTTGACGGCTCAACTCATGTCGTTTGGCGGCTTCAAAAGCCTGTTTCCACGGCGTGGAACAAACATTCCACGCCGTGGAATAATTATAAACCGCTGCTTTTTGTGCATACCCCGTTATTCTTATTGCGCATAAACCGCCATTTTGCGTGTAAAATGCCGATTTTCTGCGCACAATTCGTCGCTCTTCATCAGGTGTAGGTCCAGGTGTTGGTTATGTGCAGGTTCAGGTGGTTCTAACCTGCTGATACTGAGGTTAAGTGTCAGAAGTGCGGGTTCTTTCTGGCTTATACTATATATAGCGGCTTTTGCCGGCAGAATTCCCCGAGTTCTGCGACGAGCGAACCTTTATCGGACTGATGAAGCAGGTGGCAATAATCAAGTTCGACAACCTGAACGGCCAGCGTCTGCAGACACCGCCCGCTAAGGGACTCTACATCGAGAACGGCCGCGTGGTTATGCGTCGGCAAACTGGCGGCCGTCGCTGAGGGTGACCTGCAGACGGGTGTACTCCGAGTGGAAGTCGTGCAGCAGGCGGTCGAGATAGCGGCGGCTCTCCCACTGGCACATTGGCAGGTCGTGGAGCAGGTAGTTGCCGCAGGTCTGCGGCTCCGTGGCAGGCACCTCCGTCTGCGTGAGAATCCACTCTAAGCATTCAATGGTCAGCTGGCGCATGCCCTCAACGGTATAAGAGCCTGTCATGATGATGTACATACCTGTCAGGCAGCCCATGGGACCTACGTATACTACGTCTTCCTTGACTTCGGAGTTGCGGAACCACGTAGCCATCAAGTGCTCCAGACTGTGCATGGCAGCTGGTGCCACGGCAGGCTCCTTGTTGGGTTCGGTGATGCGCAGGTCGAACGTGGTAAAACCCTTGTCCTCACGTGAGACGTAAATGCCCGGCTTCAGACGGGTGTGGTCGATGGTGAAACTTTGTATGACTTCCATAATTCAGCTTGTTCAGGGTGTAAATCCGATTTTTTCTATGTTTTTGCGTGCAAAGGTACGATTTTTTTTCGTACCTTTGCACGCAAAAACATAAAAAACATGCAAGTTATGACTAAATTCAAGAAATTCGTGCCCGACATTTTGGTCGTGTTATTGTTCGCCGTTCTGGCCTTTGCCTATTTCTTCCCTGCCGATACGGAGGGGCGCATCCTCTATCGCCACGATTCCTCTGCCAGTGTTGGAGCCGGACAGGAGCAGGGTGAGTATTATCAGCGTACGGGCAAGGCTACCCGCTGGACCAACGCCCTGTTCAGCGGCATGCCCACCTACCAGTCGGCACCGTCGTACGACAGCTCCAATCTGCTGAACAAGGCCATCGATGCCTACCACCTGTGGCTGCCCGAGAATGTCTGGTATGTCTTCGTCTACCTCTTAGGCTTCTACCTCCTGTTGCGGGCCTTCGATTTCCGCTGGTATCTGGCGGCGTTAGGCTCGGTGATGTGGGCCTTCAGCACCTATTTCCTGATTATCATCGCCGCCGGCCACATCTGGAAGGTGTGGGCCCTGGCCTACCTGCCGCCGCTGATAGCGGGCATCGTGCTGGCCTATCGCGGCAAGTACCTATGGGGACTTGTTGTGACGGCGCTTTTCGCGGCCTTCGAGGTGAAGGCCAACCACGTGCAGATGACGTACTACTATCTGTTTGTCATCTTCTTTATGATACTGGCCTACCTGGTCGAGGCCATCCGCCAGAAGCAGATGGCTCGCTTCCTGAAGGCTACGGCCGTCTGCATAGTAGGCGGTCTGGTGGGCGTGTTGGTCAATATCTCGAACCTCTACCATACGTGGCAATACCAGAAAGAGTCGATGCGCGGCAAGAGTGAGCTGGTGAAGGAGAACACCGCCAACCAGACCTCGAGCGGACTGGAGCGCGACTATATCACCCAGTGGTCGTATGGCATCGGCGAGACGTGGACACTCCTCGTGCCCAACGTGAAGGGCGGTGCCTCGCAGCCGCTGGCGATGAACAAGACGGCGATGGAGCACGCCGACAACAACTACATCGGCATCTACCAACAGTTAGGACAGTATTGGGGCGAGCAGCCTGGCACGTCGGGGCCCGTCTACGTCGGTGCCTTCGTGCTCTTCCTCTTCGTGCTGGGCCTGTTCATCGTCAAAGGTCCGATGAAGTGGGCACTCCTGGCGGCAACGGTGCTGAGCATCATGCTGTCGTGGGGTAAGAACTTCATGGGGCTGACCGACCTGTTTATCGACTATATGCCGATGTACGCCAAGTTCCGAACCGTGGCCTCCATCCTCGTCATCGCCGAGTTTACCATTCCCCTGTTGGCCATGCTGGCACTGAAGGAAGTGGTGAGCGGGGAAGTGAAAACTGATAAGTTGCGTAAGGCCGTTGTCGCCTCGTTCGCCCTCACGGGCTGCGTGGCCCTGCTGTTCTGGGCGATGCCCGACGTGTTCTTTGGTAATTACGTCTCCTCCAGCGAGATGCAGGCCCTGTCGCAGTTCCCTGCCGACCAGCTCAACCCGCTGTTGGCCAATCTGTCGGAGATGCGCCGTGCCATGTTTACCAGCGATGCCATGCGCTCGTTCATTATTATCCTTATCGGCACCGTCTGTCTGGTGCTCTTCATGGCACGCAAGCTGAAGGCTGTTACCCTGGCCGGCCTGCTCCTGGCACTCTGTCTCATCGACCTCTGGACGGTGAACAAGCGCTACCTGAACGACGCGATGTTCGTGCCCAAGTATGAGCGCGAGCAGGCGCAGCCCAAAACTGAGACCGACGAGATGATCCTCGCCGACAAGTCGCTCGACTACCGCGTGCTGAACCTCGCCTCGAACACGTTCAACGAGAACGAGACATCCTACTACCATAAGTCTATCGGTGGCTACCACGCCGCCAAGCTGCGCCGCTATCAGGAGCTGATCGAGGCGTACATCTCGCCCGAGATGCAGCAGACCTTTGCCGCCGTGGCTGAGGCTGCCGGCGACATGACGCTGGTGAAGGGCGACTCCGTCTATCCCGTGCTCAACATGCTCAACACCAAGTACTTCATCCTGCCGCTGCAGGACGGTAAGACCGTGCCCCTACAGAACCCCTACACCTATGGCAATGCCTGGTTTGTCAACTCGGTGAAGTTCGTCGACAATGCCAACCAGGAGCTCGACGCCCTCGGCAAGCTCGATCTTCGCCACGAGGCCGTTGCCGATGCCAAGTTCCGCGAACAACTGAAGGTCTCGGCTGAGCAGGCTGCCGACTCGGTCGCCGTGGTCACCCTGACAGCCTATGAGCCCAACCAGCTGACCTACGACGTGAAGTCGGCACGGGGTGGGGTAGTGGTGTTCTCGGAAATCTACTATCCCGGCTGGACGGCCACTGTCGACGACCAGCCTGTTGAGCTTGGTCGTGTCAACTACGTGCTGCGCGCCCTCACCGTCAGCCCCGGACAGCATAAGGTTGTGCTGTCGTTCTTCCCCAGGTCGCTTGATGTCACCGAGACCGTAGCTTACGCTTCTTTAGGCGTACTTCTGTTGCTCATTCTGTTGGCACTGTTCCTCTCATACCGCAAGATGAAGTCTGCACAGTAGTCGTCATGGAGGTTCTGTTGTCATTGCCCCCCAATGTGGTGGGCTGCTTTCACGATATTACCGGCCTGAGCCGCGACGAGTTTTTCTGCACCTGCGACCCCGTCGGTCACCGCCTCGGCAGTGGTGGCGGCACGGCGTGGCTCCTGCAGCAGGCCTGTGGCTCCCAGTCGGATTTTGACGGCTGGCTGGCACAGGACAAGCGCATCCTGGTTCACGCCGGCGGACAGAGCCGTCGGCTCCCGTCGTATGCCGTCAGCGGAAAGATTCTGATGCCCGTCCCTGTATTGCGCTGGGAGCGCGGCCAGCGGTTGTCTCAGACGCTGATGGACTTGCAGCTGCCCCTCTATCGGCAGATGATGGCGATGGCGCCCGATACCATCCATACGATGGTGGTCAGCGGTGACGTCTGTGTGCGCGCCACGCAGCCCCTGCCGACCATCCCCGATGCCGACGTGGTGTGCTATGGCCTGTGGCTTCCTGCCTCGACTGCCTCCCATCACGGTGTTTTCGTCAGTAGCCGTAACACGCCGACCGTGCTGAAGCAGATGCTGCAGAAACCGTCGGTGCAGACGCTGAAGGAGTTGCAGAAAGACCATTATTACCTGACCGATGTCGGCGTGTGGCTGTTGAGCGACCGGGCGGTGAGGGTGCTGATGGAAAAGACCCAGCAGACCCACCCCCAGCCCCTCCCTAAAGGGAGGGGAGTGGTTACTCCATACGATTTGTACGGTGAGTTTGGTTGCTCGCTTGGTACTGACCCGACGATTGATGATGCGGAGCTGCGCTCCTTGAGCGTGGCCATCCTGCCGTTGACGGGCGGCGAGTTCTATCATTTTGGCACGTCGCGCGAGATGATTTCGTCAACGCTCGCCCTGCAGGGCCTGGTCAGCGACCAACGCCAGATCATGCACCTCGACCGCAAGCCGCATCCCAACATCTTTGTGCAGAACGCCGTGACTGAGGTGACGTTCACCGAGGAGAACACCAATATCTGGATAGAGAACTCACACGTACCCAAGAGTTGGCATCTCACCCGCGACCACGTCATCACCGGCGTGCCCCGCAACGACTGGGATGTCACGCTCGAGCCTGGCGAGTGCATAGACGTCGTACCCGTAGGCGAAAGCGACTACGAGGTGCGCCGCTACCATATAGACGCCCCGGTGGATAGCAACGCCCTGGCCGAGCGTGCCAACCTGCACCGCCTGTTCCAACAGCGGCGCGACTACCAGCGCGAGAACTGGCCGGCACTGGCCCGAAACTGGCGGCACTCCGTCTTCTACCAGCTCGACCTGGCCGATGCCGCCGAGCAGTTCCGTAAGGAACAGATACCCCTGCCACCGCCCCTGCCCGCCGACGCACCGCTGATGACACGCATCCACGATGCTATGTTCCGTGGTGACAGCGAACGGGCGTTTGAGCTGTTGCGGGAAAGCCTCACCCCCAGCCCCTCTCCAAGGGGAGAGGGGAGTGATTACTCTGCTGCTGATACTGCCGTTAAGCATTTTACTCCCCTCTCCCATTGGAGAGGGGGCGGGGGTGAGGCTTTCCCCGACCAGATCGTCTGGGCGCGCTCCCCTGTGCGCATCGACATCGCCGGCGGATGGACCGACACGCCGCCCTATTGTCTGATGGAGGGCGGCAATGTCGTCAACGTCGCCATCGAACTGAACGGCCAGCCGCCGCTGCAGTGCTACGTAAAACCCTGCCGCGAGCCGCACATCGTCCTTCGTAGCATCGACCTCGGAGCCACCGAAGTCGTGGAGACCAACGAGCAGCTCTCCGACTATAGGAAAGTGGGCTCGCCCTTCTCAATCCCCAAGGCCGCCCTGACGCTCGCCGGCTTCGGCAGTCCTGTTGCTGTCGGCTGTGCTGCGGCGGTGCCGCAGCCCTCCTCGCTCCGCTCCCAGCTCGAAGCCTTCGGCTGCGGCATCGAGCTGACCCTTCTCTCAGCCGTCCCCGCAGGCAGCGGCCTCGGCACGTCGAGCATCCTTGCAGCCACCGTCCTCGGTGCCCTCAACGACTTCTGCCAGTTAGGCTGGGATAAGAATGAGATAGGCCACCGTACGCTTGTCTTGGAGCAGATGCTCACCACTGGCGGCGGCTGGCAGGACCAGTTCGGCGGCGTTCTTGGCGGCGTCAAACTGCTGCAGACCACCAGCGGCTTTGACCAGAACCCCTCGGTGCGCTGGCTTCCCGACGGTCTCTATACGCAACCCGAGTACCAGCAGTGCCACCTATTATATTATACGGGCATTACCCGCACGGCCAAGAAAATCCTGGCCGAGATAGTGCGCCGGATGTTCCTCAACGAGCACAATCAGCTGCTCCTGCTGCGCCAGATGAAGCAGCACACGATGGACATGTACGAGGCCATCCAACGGCAGGACTTCCCGACGATGGGCCGCATCGTCCGCAAGACGTGGCAGCAGAACCAGCTTCTCGACAGCGGCACGAACCCGCCGGAAGTGGCGGCGCTGACCGTCCTTGTCGATGACCTCTGTTTGGGCTACAAACTGCCGGGGGCCGGCGGTGGTGGCTATCTCTATATGGTGGCCAAGGACCCCGAGGCTGCTGCCCGCATCAAGACCATTCTGCAGGCCAACCGTCCCAATGCCAATGCCCGCTTTGTCGATATGACCCTGTCGAAGACAGGATTACAGATTAGCCGAAGCTGACAGATGGAATTCAGAACGATAGTCGATATACCTCAGCCAGGCTTTCAGATTGAGCCGCGCGAGGAGATGCTCTTTGTCGGCAGTTGCTTTGCCGACAGCATTGGCCGCCGCTTTCAGGACGAGCAGTTCCGTGCCACGGTCAATCCCTACGGCACGATGTACAACCCCGCTTCCGTGCTGCACACCATTGAGCGCTACGAGGGAGCACCGCGTATCGTATTCATTACCCTTGGCACCAACCACGTTTACCGCCTGAAGGAGACGGGCGAGATTGTCGACAACTGCCAGAAGCGCCCCGCCGTGCTGTTCCAGGAGGAGCAGCTCACCGCCGACGAGTGTGCCGACTACCTGCGCCGTGCCGTCAGCCTGCTCGTCAGCCGTCGTCCCGACGTCCATGTCGTCCTGACCGTCAGCCCCATCCGTTATCGCAAGTATGGCTACCACGGGAGCCAGCTCTCGAAAGCCACCCTTCTCCTTGCCGTTAATCAGGTAATCTCTTGTCTCTCACCTCTTACCGATCACCTCATCTACTTCCCCGCCTACGAAATCGTGCTCGACGAGCTGCGCGACTACCGCTTCTACGCCGACGACATGCTCCATCCGTCGTCACAGGCCGTCGAGTACATCTGGCAGCAGTTGGTAGAGCATTATTTTTCGCCCCGCGCCAAGTCGTTTCTCCGCGAGTGGACCCCGCTGAGGGCCGCCCTCAATCACCGCCCCATTAACCCCGACAGCGAGGAGTACCGCCGCTTCCAGGCCGACACCCGCGCCAAGGTCGATGCCTTTCTACAGAAATACAAATAACATTGCCATGACATATACGATAGAAAAGATTACTACACTCATAGGCGCCCGCCGCTATGGCGACCACGACGCCAACGTGCGCTGGCTGCTGACCGACAGCCGCTCACTGTGTTTCCCTGAGGAGACGCTGTTCTTTGCCCTGCATACCAAGCGCAACGACGGCCACCGCTACATTGACGACCTCTACCGCCGTGGTGTCCGCTCATTCGTGGTGGAGCAGGTACCCGAGCATCCGCAGACGGATGCCAACTATCTGAAAGTGCCCTCGTCATTAGCCGCCCTGCAGCGGCTGGCTGAGCGTCACCGTGACGAGTTCTCGATGCCCGTGGTGGGCATCACCGGCTCCAACGGCAAGACGATGGTCAAGGAGTGGCTGTACCAGTTGCTGCTGCCGTCGCAGAGAATCGTGCGCTCCCCGCGCAGTTACAACTCGCAAATCGGCGTGCCGCTGTCCGTCTGGCTCCTTAGCGAGCAGACCGAGGTGGCCATCTTCGAGGCGGGCATCAGCCAGCCGGGCGAGATGATGGCCCTCCACGACATCATCCAGCCCACCGTCGGCGTGCTCACCTGTTTGGGCAGTGCCCATCAGGAGAACTTCCGCTCGCTGGAGGAGAAATGCCTTGAGAAGCTGGAACTGATGCACGACACCAAGGCTCTCGTCTACCCGATGGACGACAACACCGTGAGCCGCTGCATACGCCGTCTCGACTACAAGGGCGAACGCATCGGCTGGTCGCGCTCCGACAGTCAGGCCCCCTTCTTTGTCAAGGAGATTACCCTGTCATCCCATCCTGCCCAGTCAGCCCACATTACCTATATATATAAAGGTACGCAAGGCGAATACACCATCCCCTTCATCGACGAGGCCAGTATCGAGGACAGCATCATCTGCGCCGCTACGGCCCTGCACCTCGGACTGACCCCCGAGCAGATTGCCGAGCGTATGCCTGCCTTGGAGCCTGTAGCCATGCGCTTGGAGGTGAAGCAGGGACAGCGCGGCTGTACCATTATCAACGACTCTTACAACAACGACATCAGCTCGCTGGCCATCGCCCTTGACTTCATGAATCGTCGCCAACAGCAGCCCGCAGCCAGGAGAACCCTCATCCTGAGCGACATCTACCAGAGTGGCGAACAGCCCGACGAACTCTACCGTCAGGTGGACAATCTCTGCATGAAGCGCGGCGTCACCAAGCTCATTGGCATCGGCGATGCCATCTCCGCCCATTCCCACACCTTTCTTGTGGGCGAAAAATCCTTTTTCGCTACCACCCGCGACTTCCTCGCCAGCCCCGCTTTCGCCCAGCTTCACGACGAGCTCATCCTGCTGAAGGGTGCGCGCCGCTTCGGCTTCGAGCAAATCACGGAGCAGCTTGAGCAGAAGGTCCACGAGACCATTCTCGAGGTGAACCTCAATGCCGTGGTCGACAACCTGAACTACTACCGCTCCTTCCTCCGTCCTGAGACGAAGCTGGTGTGTATGGTCAAGGCCGATGCTTACGGTGCTGGTGCCGTCGAGGTGTCCAAGACGCTGCAGGACCACCGTGTCGACTACCTCGCCGTGGCTGTGGCCGACGAGGGCGTGACACTGCGCAAGGCAGGCATCACGGCCAACATCATGGTGATGAACCCCGAGATGACGGCCTTCAAGACGATGTTCGACTACGACCTGGAGCCCGAGGTCTACTCCTTCCGTCTGCTCGACGCGCTGATTAAGGCCGCCCGCAAGGAGGGTATCACCGGATGGCCTGTACACATCAAGCTCGACACGGGTATGCACCGCCTGGGCTTTAACCCCGAGGTCGACATGGACGAGCTGATTGACCGTCTGAAACATCAGCAGGCGGTGATTCCGCGCTCCGTCTTCTCGCACTTCGTGGGCAGCGACAGCGATTCGTTCGACGACTTCTCGGCCCGGCAGTTCCAGCTGTTCGACGAGGGCAGCCGCTGTCTACAGGCCGCCTTCAGCCACAAGATCCTTCGCCATATCGACAACTCAGCAGGCATCGAGCACTTCCCCCAGCGGCAGATGGACATGTGCCGTCTGGGCATTGGGCTATACGGGGTGAATCCGCGTAACAATGAGATGCTGAGCACCGTGAGCACGCTCAAGACTACCATCCTGCAGCTGCGTCACGTGAAGGCTGGCGACTCCGTCGGCTACAGCCGCCGCACCGTGCTCGACCGCGATTCGCTGATAGGCGCCATCCCCATCGGCTATGCCGACGGACTGAATCGCCACCTCGGCAACCGTCACGGCTATTGTCTGGTAAACGGCCAACGGGCGGAGTATGTAGGGAATATCTGTATGGATGTGGCCATGATTGATGTCACCGGCATTGACTGCCATGAGGGCGACAGCGTCGAGATCTTCGGCCGTAACCTGCCTGTGACTGTGCTCAGCGATACCATCGACACCATCCCCTATGAGGTGCTCACAGGGGTTTCTGGGCGCGTCAAGAAAGTATATTTCCAAGACTGATTAGCGGACAACCTTCTTGCCGTCAATCAGATAGATACCGTGTCGCAGGGACTGTATATCCGGCCCTGCGACACGTCCGTCGAGGGTGTATATCGTCTTATTGCTGTGACTGCGGTCAGTCACCTCACCGATGCCGTCGGTAACAGGCTGTTTCGGAGCACGGTAATGGAACGCTACGGTGCCGTCCTGGTTCTGTTTGATATCGAGGATGGCACCCTGCATCAGCTTAGTGCCCTCCGAGTTATTGTGGTAGAGCGTGCCGCAGGGCTTCGAGGTGGCCGACAGCGAATCGTTGCGGTAGTAGGGGTATAGGTCGGTGCCCAGGTATTTGTCGTCGTTGTCGGCGTGGAACAGCGTCATGCGCTGGTGGTCGTTGCCGCAGGTCAGCCCGTCCTTCTTGGCTGCCTTGTCCGAGATGACGCTGTTGGGGATGTTGTTGAACCACACCTCCTCGTCGTAGTCGACGTGGGTAATGAGCAGTCCTCTGTCCGGGTAGTCAGCGTCCCAGCCCTCCTGTTGGCGGTTCTCTATCAGGTAGTACTCGTCGGGATAGGCGTCATTGTAGATGATGTAGGTCTCGCCGTGCTCGTTCATAGGCTTCAGGCTGTCCACCGTCACGTCCTCGCTGCCGAGCACGATAGGCTGCTGCCAGCCGCAGGCCAATTTCTCGTAGGCCGTGTAGCCCACGGGACAAAAGCCGTTGCCACCATAGCTGCCACCCGCCATCACGTCGAAGTCGTCCATGCCGAATCCCCCGGTGTAGTAGATGTCGTAGAAGTCGGGCAGCCCTAAGCAGTGCGAGAATTCATGGCAGAAGGTGCCGATGCCGTTGATACGCCCCGACGACTTCAGCTCGTTGGCGCAGGCATAGACGTCTATCTCCACGCCGTCCAGTGTCAGGGTGCTTCCCTCTGCTTCTTCCAGTGTCCACATGTGTGGCCAGATGGTGTTCTTCTGGTTGGTGTCCGACTCGCCCTTTCCGGCGTAGACCACGAACACCTCGTCCACGAAGCCGTCACCGTCCCAGTCGTAGTCGGCGAAGTTCACATCCCCGTCGGCGGCCTTGCACATCTCGATAATCATCTTGTGCGGATAGAGGTCCAGGTCGTCCTGGTCGTTCTGGCCGTAGTATTTGTAGTCGTTGGCGGTGGTGTAGGGGCCTACCACGTCGAAGTGCAGTTCGAAGAGTCCTGCCGACTGGTCTCGGAAGTAGTCGGCGACGCTCCCCCTGAATCCCTCGTTGGTGGTATAGCCCGCCGTGTTGAGTATGTCTAAGTACTTGTCGCGGTCGTGTCCGTCGACAAATTGCTTGTCGGTGAACTCGCACAGTATGACCAGACCTTTCTTCTGTCCCCGGTAGCAGGTGAGCTCTTCTGTGTCCGTCGGCTTCTGGGTGGCCAGGCGCGATGCCGCCTTCTTGCGGGTGGTTTGGCTACGCCAGCAGCCAGGGCCTTTGCGGGCCGAGTCGGCCATGGCCGTGGTGAGCGAAAAGAGCAGCGCAAGGGCTGCCGTCAATATTGTTCTTGTCATATATTATAGTTACGATAGCAAATATGAGGGTACAAAGTTACACAATTTCTTTTAATTTCTGCTGCTATTTAAAAATATTTTAGTACTTTTGCACCGTATTATGCGCTAAAACAAACAACTAATCGATAAAATGGAACAAGTATTCAGTTACATTATCAGTTTAGGCGCATCAGTGATGATGCCTATTCTTTTTACTATCATCGGCCTGTGCATAGGCATGAAGTTCGGCAAGGCTCTGAAAAGTGGCCTCTATGTTGGAGTCGGTTTCGTGGGCTTGGGAATTGTCACCGCCCTGCTGACCAGCAACTTCGGCAACCCGCTGAGTGACATCTCGAAGCTCTATGACCTACAGCTTGGCGTGTTCGACATGGGGTGGCCTGCTGCTGCCTCCGTAGCCTACAATACGGCGGTGGGCGCCCTGATCATCCCTATCTGCCTTGGCGTCAACTTCCTGCTGCTTGTCACGAAGTGTACGCGTACGGTGAACATCGACCTGTGGAACTACTGGCATTTTGCCTTTATCGGTGCCGTGGCTTATTTCGTCATGGACCAGTCGCTGGCTTGGGGATATTTCGCAGCCATCGTCTGCTATATCATTACATTGGTGATGGCCGACCTGACTGCCGGCCGCTTCCAGGGCTATTATGACGACATGGAGGGTATCAGCATTCCCCAGCCGTTCTGCCAGAGTTTCACGGCTTTCGCTATCGGCATCAATTGGCTTCTGGACAAGATCCCCGGCTTCTCAAAGCTCGACATCGATGCCGACGGCCTGAAGAAGAAGTTCGGCGTACTCGGTGAGCCGATAGTCCTGGGTGTCATCGTGGGCGCACTGATAGGTGCCGTGGCCCAGTTGGACATCAAGAAGATACTCTTCCTTGGTGTGACGATGGGTGCCGTGATGGAGCTCATACCGCGCATCACCAAGCTTTTCATCGATGGCTTGAAGCCCATTGCCGAGAAGACGCAGGAGGTGGTGCAGAAAAAGTGGGCCGGCAAGAAGGTGTATATCGGCATGTCGCCCGCACTGGTCATCGGCCATCCCACGACGCTCGTGGCCTCGCTCATCCTCATCCCTCTGGCCCTGCTGATGGCTGTCGCACTGCCTGGCAACGAGTTCCTGCCGTTGGCATCGCTGGCCGGTATGTTCTATGTGTTCGTCATGGTGTTGCCCTACACGAAGGGTAACGTCGTGAAGACACTCATCGTCGGCATCGTCGCCGTCGGCATTGGTCTGTGGTTTGTCACCGACATGGCCCCCGCCTTTACCCAGGCGGCCCAGACCGTCTATGCCCAGACTCAGGACCCTGCCGCCAAGATTCCCGAAGGGTTCCAGGCCGGTGCCCTCGACTTCGCCTCCTCGCTCTTCGGCTGGGTTATCTACAAGTGCGTGGCTTACCTGAAGTGGATTGGTGCTGCTGTCCTCACTGCCATCACCATCGGCATGGTCATCTGGAACCGCATGCGCATCGTTAAAGAAGAAAAGAACAACAAATAAAAGCAAGACAATGAAAAAAACAATTCTAACCATTGCGGGGGCTTTGGCCCTCACGCTTTCTGCCCAGGCGCAGGAAGCCGACAGGTATGTGGGCGTTCAGCACGTGAAGTTCCAGACGGCCTGCCATCCCGAGGATGTTAAACACTACGACACGAAGCTGCTCCGCGACCGTTTCGTGATGGAGAAGGTGATGGCTGCCGACTCCATCCTGCTCACCTATTCCCACTACGACCGCTTCATCTTCGGTGGGGCGATGCCCGTCAACACCACGCTGACCTTAGAGAACTTCTGGGAGCTGGGCCTCGACGTCGACAACACCATCAAGGAGAAGTATTTTATGTACAACCGTGAGCTTGGCGTCGTCAACTGCGGCGCGGGCGACGGCGTGGTCATCGTCGACGGCAAGGAGTACGCCCTCTCACCCAAGGAGGCCCTCTACATCGGCCGTGGCCACATTGGCAAGGACAAGGATGTGAACAAGAAGGTGCAGTTCCGCTCGAAGGATGCCTCAAAGCCCGCCAAGTTCTACCTGAACTCGGCCACCGCTCACCAGCATTTCAAGACGCAATGGATCACCCTCGACGGCCGCAAGGGCTCACTGAAGGCCGCCGTCTGGGGACCCGTCGGCTCGCTTGAGGAGTGCAACAACCGCACCGTCTACAAGCTCATTGTCAACGACGTGCTCGAGGAAGGCCCCTGCCAGCTGCAGCTCGGACTGACGCAGCTCAATCCCGGTGCTGCGTGGAACACCATGCCGCCCCACACCCACGGTCGCCGCATCGAGGCTTACTACTACTTCAACCTGCCTCAGGACCAGACCATCGCCCACATCATGGGACAGCCCGAGGAGAGTAGGGTGGTGTGGCTCCACAACGAGCAGGCCATCATGTCGCCCGAGTGGTCGATGCATGCCGCTGCCGGTACCTATTACTACACCTTCATCTGGGGCATGGCCGGCGAGAATCTGTATTATAACGACAAGGACAACATTCCCGTAATAGACATCCGTTAGGCCTCCCCAAGCCCCTCCGAAGGAGGGGATGTCTGAATAGACAAGGAGACTGTATGGATGATAAAGAATATATAATTAATGTTTAATCTTTAGAATAATACCCCAGTTATGTAACTAAACATCCCCTCCTTCGGAGGGGCTTGGGGAGGCTTTTTAATTATGACACCCGTACAAACCACCAAAATGTCCAACTTCCGTTGGGTCATCTGTGCGCTGCTGTTCCTGGCAACCACCATCAACTACATGGACCGTCAGGTCCTGTCACTAACCTGGAAGGACTTCATAGCCCCTGATTTCCACTGGACCGACGGCGACTACGGTACCATTACCGGTATGTTCTCGCTGTTCTATGCCGTTGCCAACCTCTTCGCTGGAAAGTTCATCGACTGGATGGGCACCAAGAAGGGCTACCTCATCGCCATCTTCGTATGGTCGGTTGGTGCCTGCCTGCATGCCGCCTGCGGATGGACGGCCTTAGGTCTGGCCGGCGGCAGCATCACCGCCCTGACCACCATCTCCGTCTGGCTCTTCCTGTTCTGCCGCATGATTCTCGCCGTCGGCGAGGCCGGCAACTTCCCCGCAGCCATCAAGGCCACGGCCGAGTACTTCCCCAAGAAGGACCGCGCCTTCTCGACCTCCATCTTCAACAGCGGCGCCTCCGTCGGTGCCCTCGCCGCTCCCGCCACCATTCCCCTGCTGGCACGTGCCTGGGGCTGGGAGATGGCTTTCATCATCATCGGTGCTCTCGGCTTCATCTGGATGGGCCTGTGGGCCTGGCTCTATGACAAACCCGCCAAGAACCCGCGCGTGAACCAGGCTGAGCTGAACTATATTGAGCAGGACAACGACCTCTCTGAGGTTCAGAACCGCAATGCACAGAAGGACGAGAAGACCATCCCCTTTGCCCAGTGCTTCTCGTTCAAGCAGACGTGGGCTTTCCTCGTCGGCAAGTTCATGACCGACGGCGTCTGGTGGTTCTTCCTGTTCTGGGCTCCCGCTTACTTCAGCGACCAGTACGGCTACACCAGCGACTCGACCATGGGCATCCTGCTTATCTTCACGCTCTATGCCATCGTCACCATCGTCTCCATCGGCGGCGGCTACCTGCCCACCTATTTCGTCGAGAAGAAGGGCATGAACCCCTACTTAGGCCGTATGCGCGCCATGCTCATCTTCGCCTGTCTGCCCATTCTCGGACTCTTTGCACAGCCCCTCGGTGCCTACAGCGCCTGGTGGCCTGCTATCCTCATCGGTCTGCTCGGTGCTGGGCACCAGGCCTGGTCGGCAAACCTCTTCTCGACCATCGGCGATATGTTCCCGAAGTCGACCATCGGCACCATCGTCGGCCTCGGCACGATGGCCGGCGGTATCGGCTCCATGAGCATCAACTTCGGCTCGGGTAAGTTCTTCGACTGGGCAGCCGCCCAGGGTGCCAGCTTCACCTTCTTCGGGTTCGAGGGCAAGCCTGCCGCCTATATGGTCGTCTTCTGCATCTGTGCCGTGGCCTACCTCATCGGTTGGGTCATCATGAAGACGCTCGTACCGAAGTACAAGCCCATCGTGTTGGAGTAAGCCTCATACCTTCGTAACAATAATCGCCGCCTCTCGGGTTCTATCCCGTGAGGCGGCGATGTTTATTGTGCCGTTTAGCCGGACTAAATGCGCGTTTTCAGGCATAAAAATTTGCCGATATTTGTTTTTATGTTTTTTCTTTGTACCTTTGCACGAAGTACGGCCTGACGGATGAGGAAATCCAGTTCATCGAGTCGATGATTCGCCCGATGGAATAAGAAGAAAAAAAATAATAACACAGGCGCTCTTTGACAAGTTTTTGATTGGAAAGTTTGGAAGTTTCGTGGAAAGTCGTTATCTTTGCAACGATTATTAAACAATATGCAATTATGACTGTACGTGAAATGAAGAATGATATGGTTCACATGATCAATCAGATGGATGACTCCAGCGAAGAGAAGGTGAAAGACATGTGGCTATATGTGAGGCAGATAGTAAAGCCAGCGGAAAATGAAGAAGTATTGACCCCTGACCAAAAGAGACGCCTGGAGTTGGTGGACAAATTATGCGGTGCTTTTTCTGCTTGCCAGACGGTTGACTTCAAGAAGGACAAGGAAGAATATTTGTTAGAGAAGTATGGGCAATAAGCTGACAGTATTTATCGACACAAACGTTTTCCTTGATTTCATAGAGAGGAGACCAGTAGGGGTGAAGGAAGCTCACGCCATTTTTAGATTGGCTGCAAATCGATGTGTTGATATGCAAGTTTCTGATTTGTCTATAGCCAATATAAAATATAGCACGAGGAAAACCATACCTCTACAGGATTTCTATAAGATAATGAAACTTAGTAGAGAGTTTTATTCTATTGTTCCCGTTGGCGAACAAGCGGTTGACAGGGCATTAGCCATCGAAGCCAAAGACTTTGAAGATGCTCTACAATTTTTTGCTGCCGAACAAGCTGGGGCAAAAGTCATCGTGACACGCAACGTCAAGGACTTCGTGTTTGCAGATACTGTTGAGGTGTTGGAACCACACGACTTCCTTTCCAAATATTTCCCCGAAGAACTTTAGTCATTGAGCGCCATAACAAAATGACAAGGTTATGGCAACAACTCAATATTATTTCCCACGCAAGTCGGAGTCGGCTCCGATGATCTATGCGTATGAGGATAAATACGACCCACAACTGAAGGGCATCCTGAAGGTGGGCTATACTACTATTGGCGTGCAGGAACGTGTGCGCCAGCAGTATACCATTGTGCGGCCTGGCGGACGAGGGTCTCTAACCGTTTATCCCTCATTCCGTCACTTTCCGTCTATCGTTCTCGTTGTCAGCAGGTTACGGTGTGACGGATAGCGGTGATGGATGACGGATAGATGACTGCACGGTGAGAAATCGGCCAGTCGTCTGTGCCGTCCGCAGGGCTCACCGTCAGTGAACAAACATTCACCGTCCGTGAACATCAGCTTCTATCCGTCCCCGCCGTGCATCAGTCATCCGTCCCCATCATCCGTCACCCGTCACCAATATCCGTCACTGCGTATCATTCTGACTATCAACTGCATTCGCGGTGGTGACGGATGTGACCGATTTTTATCAATAAACGAAATCCGTGCCAAATAGCTTTTTCTTGGCACGGATTTCGCGAATTAACTCAGCTTGCGGTGTAGCGAGTCACTAATCCCCATTCTTCGGTTCACCTATCTGTACGTCGGTGTCCTTATAGACGGTACCGTTGTCGCCGCCGCCGAAGATGTTGCCTAAGATGTTGGCGCCATTCTTGATGTACACCTTCGTCCAGACAGACGTGCCATAGTTGTCGCCGATGCTCAGTTCACCACGGCCACCGCCGAAGATGTTGCCGCCGTAGCCGGCGTTCACACTGGCGGCGTCGCCGATCTGAGGTCTGACGACCTTACCGTCGACCACCAGTCCGCCGATGGTGACCGAGTTGAGTGACTGCCAGCCGACGCTGTCACGATGGTTGGCAATCGTGTCCTCGGGATGCCAGGCATCGATTCTGGTAGCCGGAATCTTAGCCGGACCGACGCTGGCGAGCGAGCCGCCGCCGTAGACGTTACGGTAGATGATGCCACCCTTGACGTTGACATTGGTGAAGCGCGTCACCGAACCGGCTGAGGTGCTGTAGCCCGTCTCGTTAACGTCGACAGAGTCACCGGTCACACGGTCTACACCATATTTAACAGTGTCGTCAAAGTCACCGTCGTATGTGAAGTCGAACTGGTACTGGCCGATACCGGAGCCTGCGCCGAAGACGTTGCCTCGGTACAGCCACTGAGGATTGACCGTCTCGTCGTCGTTGTAGAGTGGTCCCAGGACGTTCAGATTGGTCTTACTGTTGTTCAGGGTATCCAAGTCCGTGCCGTCCAGCGACAGACCAATCTGTCCGCTGTTGACGGTGACGTATGTATCCTGACGCACATGACCGTCCTGACCGCCGCCGAAGACGGAGCCGATGATGAGCGGTGCCTTGCCCTTCTGTCCGGCCTTGCTGTTGTCCTGACCTTCAGTACCGATGGTGACGTTGGACTTGTTGGTATAGCCAGAGAAGAACTGCGGACTGTAGAGGAAGCGCGGCGTCTCGGTGATGTTGGGTGCCGACTCGCCTCGGCAGCCGCCAAAGACGTTGCCGTAGGGCAGGCCGTCCTTCATGCTGTCGGCAGGCTTCTCGGTGTCAACATAGCCCACCTGGCCGCCGGTAATCGTCACGTGCGTCTGGCCGCTGTTGAGGAAGGCCTTGCTGTTGTCCGACACGTTGTCCCACAGGTTGGTCGAAATCTTCTCGCCGTAGCCGCCGCCAGGGCTCTTCGTTGAATAGTCGTCCGGTGCTCCGGCGTAGTTACCCTTACCAATGGAGCCCATGTTGCCGCCGCCGTAGATGTTACGCACCACGTAGCCGCCCGTCATGTCGATATGTGTATTGCCATAGACCTTGCCGGCGGTGATACTGTAGATGTTGACGATAGTAGAGTCATTGGGATTCGTAGATTCCGGATCAACCTTAACCTTCAGCAGCCTCTGCTCGAACTGTCCCTTACCGGAACCGCCGCCGTAGAGGGAGTGGCCTATCAGACCGTTGGTGAGCGTCAGGTGAGTGTCGCCGAGGACGTGGCCGTTCTCGCCGCCGCCATAGACGGCACCGGCAATACACCACTTGTTCAAGTCTTTGTAGTTGTCCGGGTTGGCCGTACAGGAGTCAGGATACTCAATGATGACCTCCGTCGACCCGACGTTGGCGCTGAAGCCCTCGTAGTAGCGGTCGTCGGCAAAGCCCTTGCTGCCGCCGTAGACGTCGCCGTTGTCAAGTCGGGCTTCTTTCTTTTCTGAATCAGTCAGTTCATGACCGTCCGCCAGGCTGATGGCCTTGCCATCGGCGTTAAACGGTCCCATGAAGTCCTTACCGGTGAGTCCGAGTCGTCCGCCGCGGATGGCTACGTGCGTCGAGCCATCGTATCCAGAGAAATGTTCGAACTTGTAAGGCCAGCTCAGGTAGAAGCCGTCGTTCTCGTCGTCATGTTTCTCAATTTTGCTGTAGGAGAACTTCTTGCCCTGCAGGCTGTCGACAGTTCCGAAATAGGTGTAGTCACCGTCAGCCTTTTGCTCGACAAGGTAGTTGATGATGCCCACCGAGGCCAGCTCGCCGCCGCCGTAGATGCTCTTCTTCACCCAGCCGCCCAGCATGTTGACGTGGGTGCTGATGCCCACGAGGCCGGCCCACTGCATCGGCGTGTAGCGGAAGGTCATACCGCTGACGGGCGTGATGAAGGTCTGCGAGAGGGTGTCCTTGCTGCCGTAGCCGCCGCCGTAGACATCGCGCTCGATGACGGGACTGCCCTCGGCGGTGATGGTGCCGTCGGCATTCTTACGGCCGCCGATGTTCACGTAGGCACTGTCGCGGACGCTGCCGAACTCACCGCCGCCATAGACGTTGCGCTTGATGGTGCCGCCGGTGATGTTGATCTCGGTAGTCTTCACCTGGCCCAGCTGCGGCCATATCGGGTTGACCGTGTTGTCGAGGTGCGTGAGTCGGCCCATGCTGCCGCCGAAGACGTTGCCGCCGTACTGCTGTGTCCAGATGCTGTCGTGGCCGATGGTGCCGCCGCTGATGTTCACGGTGACGTGGCCGTAGGTCTTGGTAGAGTCGCCCGGGACATCATTCGTGAACGAGCCGTATTCGACGTTGTCGGTTGTATTGAAGCCGATGCCCACCGAGGCCAGACGTCCGCCGCCGTAGATGGAGCCGAGCATCGTGCCGCCGCCAATGTTCACCTCGACGTTGCCGCCGACGCTGCCTGCGGTGATGGCTTCGCCGCTGAATCCACGCCCGGCACCGAAGACGTTGCCATCGACATACGAATACCCCGTCGTGCCGATGAGTACGCCCCTCTCGGTGAACACGCTGTCCTTGCCGTCGATGTTCAGCGTGACGGGCAGGCCGATGTTGGTCACGGCACTTCCTAAGATGTGGCCGTCCTCACCGCCGCCGAACGTTGAGCCGTAGATGCGGGCATTGCCGGAGATGTTGATCTTGACGCTGTCGACGTTGGTCCAGGTGTTGAAG
Organism: uncultured Prevotellaceae bacterium; assembly: GCA_946185285.1. Taxonomy (GTDB): domain Bacteria; phylum Bacteroidota; class Bacteroidia; order Bacteroidales; family Bacteroidaceae; genus Prevotella. The sequence continues at coordinate 31,875 of CAMHIS010000004.1, read as the reverse complement.
AAGGTACGTGTGTCGCCCTTGCCGGCACCGAACAGGTAGCAGGTGACGGGGTGAGCGGCAATCTGTCCGAGGGTGCGTGGCACGCCGAGGGTGCCGCCCACCATATTCACGGTACACATACCGCAGGTGTCGGGTACGGTAAGCTCGCCATGACTGTCTTTGCTGTATGTACCCACGTCGGTCATCTCGTTGCCGCCGTAGAGGCTGGTCAGGATGTGACCGCCGGTGACGTCAACCACGGTGTTGCCGCGTACGAGTCCGGCCGCACGGTGCCACTTGCCCGGCTTGTAGGGGTAGAGACCCGAGCCGCCGCCGAACACGTTGCCGTAGAACGTGTGGCCGTCGGAGGCAGAAATTCTACCGCCCCGGGCATCGGTGCCATCGGGATACAGGCCATCAGCGTCGGCCAACCTGTCGTAGGGAGCGTATGGCGCTTCGTACGGCCAGCTGGCACATTCGGGCAGTGAATGCTGGTAGAGGCGCGTGCCGACCAGTTCCCTCAGAGCTGGCCTGTCGTCGTCGCCCATGATGAGACGGCCTTCCTTCCACTCCTGAGCGGTGTAGCGGCGGTTCATGGCCATCGGCGTGTCGAGCAGCGTGCCGTCTTCGTCCATCTGGACATAGCCGTTACCAATCTGACAGCTGTCCTGAATCCTGACGTGCGTGTCGTACTGTACCAGTCCGTTCTCACTGCCGCCATAGACAGCACCCTTGATGAAGGCGTGGCCGCCGATGGTCACGTCGGTCTTCGACGACAACGCCAGCGTCTCGATAAACGACAGATAAATGCTGTCATTGGGGAAGTATTCCCAGATGTTCTTGTTCGTTGGGTCGTCTGGGTAAACATACTCCCATGTCTTACCCTGCAAAGCGTCTGTGTGATCATCGCCACGGAGAATCATGCGCTTGGGCATGTGGTCTTTATCTATGTAGGAAGAATCCCCAGGTATGACACCCTTACCGGCACCAAAGACGTAACCGGTGTCGTCGGGACCGCCAGGCTTTGTCATCACCATCGAGTCGGGGCCGATTTCGGCTTCGCCGCGGACAATGACCTTACAGTTGCCGCTGGTGCTGTTGGCCAAAGCAACGGGTGATCCGCCAACAACCTTATACCTGGCCACCGAGGCGGTCTGACCGCCGCCATAGACGCTGTGGCCCACCTTGGCCTTGCCTTGGACGATGACAGTAGGATTACCGCGCACCAGAGCGGAGTAGCCATGAGTCTCTACGCCCTTGCCGGCACCGTACACGTCGCCTTCGATGACGGGTTCGCCTGCGTCATCCTCGAGACCGATGGTGACCGTTGTGTTCTTCTCCACACGGCCAATCTCACCGCCGCCGTAGACGTTGCCCTTCACCCTGCCGTTGGCAATGGTGACGCTCGTGTTGCCCTCCAGATAGTCTGGTATGTCATTAAAGTCTTTGTCTACGCCTGCGCCGTCAGTGCCGATCATGGCCTTGTCGCAGAAGAAGTTGTCGGCAACGCCCCTGCCGCCTCCGAACACGTTGCCCGTTATCGTGGCTGCGCGGCGGAAGGGCGTTGGGGTGGCGTCAATGGCAATGGTGTCGATGCGTGCCGTCTTGACGCCGTTTATCACGATGGAGTCGCCGCTTTCCTGCGTGTACGTCCACTTCTGCCGTGAGTCGTCATAGGTGAACAGCATGGTGGTGTCCTTGGCGTTCACCGTGATGGTGCCGAGCATTTCGCGCTGGTCGTTCTGGTTCAGCCACTCACCCGTACCGATTTCCACGAAGGTGTTGCCGTCGATGTTGGCCATGTTGCCACCTCCGAAGATGTGGCCGATGGTACCGATAGGCAGCGTGGCAACCAGGTTGGTGTCGACGGTCTCAGCAGGGTATTCGGTTCCGGAGGCATCCACAAACTTCCCGTCTGCGGTCTCCGTCACTTCCACCTTACCGTTGGTCATGTTGACATTGACGCGCGGGTTGCCCACCACAATGGCCTGATAGCCGCCGCCGTAGATGGTGTCAATCCTTGTGGCGGAAATCACGTTGATGCGCGGGTGCTTCTTCGGGAGCGAGGCCAGCAGGTCTCTGATGGCTACATATTCCAAAGTAGCTACTCTTTTAGTTGAATCTGTACTGTTGTCACTCAGGATGGCTTGAATCTGTGCCTCCGTCGGAACAGTTCCTGAGCATCCCATTTTTCCCAAATCAATCTCTAATAATCTTTCATACATTGGCTTGTAGAGAGTATCATACTCCGACTTCGTGATAGGAATGCGCTGCTCAATCTTTCCGATGGTGCCGCCGTAGTCGATTGTATCAACTTTATAGCCGCCCCGGCCGTCCTGGGCGTAGCCGTAGATGGAATAGGGGGCCAGATAGCCGCCGGCATACAGCTCCTTAATCCTGATGGGTTCGCAGCCGCCCTCCTCAATGGTGACGGTGATGGAGCCGTTGACGGCACCACTTGTGTTGTTGCCGCCGAACACGCGCTCCAATGACGAGCCGTTGGTAATCTTGAGGTTGATGTCGGAATTGACGTCAGAGTTCTTCGAACCGCCGAACATCTCCTTGACACCCTTGGCGCACTTCAGCCTCATGTCGATGACGCCGTCGATGGGGGCGTCCTTACCGGCGCCGTAGGTCTCGTCGACGTCCATCGGACAGTCTGACGCGCCTTCATACTGCGATAGGGCGGTGGTGCTGATGTTACCTCGCTTGTTGCTGCCACCATAGACGACGTGTATCTTACCGCCGTTGATAATGGTTGTGGCCACGCCGGCGGTGCTTTGGTCGCCGTAGCTGAAGCCCGCTTTTCTCATTTCAGGTGTCAAGGCCGTCGAAACGTCACTTTGTAGATATGCTGTGGCTTCCGTTTTACCATCGTGGCTGGCATCCTTCACAACTTCGGTGAAGTCTTTGTAACCCACGTTGGCACCTGGGTTCTGATACCACACCGTGTCATTGCCTTCAACGACCCAGTAGCTGTCGGCACCGTTACCGCCGCCGAATGCCTCGTCAATCTCGTAGGTACCGTTCACCACAAGATGAGCGGCCGGAACCGGCGCGGCATTGCCGCCGCCATACACCTGATAGATGCTGGTCAGTTCGCAACCGTCTATGATGACATCGGTCGATTGCTTGGTTAAATCGTTGTTGTGTATTATTCCGCCGTTGCCGTCTGTACCCGGGTTCGGTCCCATCGGCATATAGGCTGCCAGGTTGCCGCCGCCATAGACACCGCGCACGTCGTACTTCTTGACCGCTATAGCGTCGATCATGGTGTTAAAGGCCAAGCGTCTCAGCGAGTCGTTTGCGGCACTCGTAACGACAGCACTATAAGAAGAAACGTCAAGATTCATGCGCCCTGCAAGAGCAGTCAGGCTGCTTAAGCTGTCGAGGGTGTAGTCGGCACGCTTTCCGAACTTCGGATACTTCGTGATGATGTTATCAGTAGAGTCCTTCTGGGTGGCAAACACATGCACCCTGACCTTGCCCTGAGGCGAGCCGTTCAGGTTGTTGCAGCCGAAGACGCGGCCGACAGCGGCTCCACGTCTGGTGGAATTTACCTGATGATGGCCATTGGTGGTCGGGACAAGCCAAGACTTCACGTCTTCTTTCACGCTTCGGATGCTGGCACTGTCAGTCTTTTCAATGCCGTTCAGGTTCACCTTGATGTCGCCGTAGACCTTGGCCTCGACGGGCGTCACGACAGGGTCGTCAACCTTACGCCGACCCAGTGCGCCGCCGTAGGCATTGCCCTGAATGGTGCCGCCGAGCAGGTTCACGGTCGTCGTGTACAGGCCAGTCGTCTTTCCACTGTCAGACCAACCCCACTGATGGGTGGTTCTGTCTTGCTTCAGGTTGCTCGTGTTGGTATGGGCCAGGGCACCGCCGCCATAGACGTCGCTGCCGATCTTGCCGCCGAGGATGTTGACGTTGACGCCGCACTTCACCTGGCCGGACTCGCCGCCGCCATACACGCTGCCGCCGATCGTGCCGCCTCTGACAATGACCTCCGACCAGATGTCGGTGGCAAACTTGGTGGAGTCGTAAGGCACGTCGATGTCGGTAAACTTGGACTTCCGGAACGCCGCGCTGGGACCGCGGCTCGCACCGTAGATGGTGCCGCCGATCTCGCCGCCCTTGACGTCGACCTTCGTGTAGGAGAATGACTTCCTTGTGCCCGAAGGCTCTTTACCTTCGTCGGTACCCATCTTGGGAGGACCGATGGCCGCCATAGCGCCGCCGCCCCAGATGTTGCCCTTGATCTTCGCACCGTCGTAAACCTCGATTGTCGTCGTGCCGGTGACGGAGCCTGAGGCGAAGCTGACCTTCTGCTTGCCGTCGGTGTCCAAGTAGGTACCGATACCCGAACCGGCACCGAAGACGTGGCCGCTGCGGGCCGCCGCGTCAATCTGGTGACCCGTGACTTCTCCCTTGAAGAGGTTGATGTGGGTGCTGTTGCGCACGTGGCCGTCCTGACCGCCGCCATAGATAGAACCGTATATCTTGGGCCCGTCGCCGGTGGCCGTGGCCGACGTGTCGCCCACGTTGATGACGGCCTTGTTGACGTAGCCTAAGAAGAAGTCGGGCACATAACGGTAGCGAGGCGAGCGCTGACCGACGTCCATGGCCGACTTGCCGCGGCTGCCGCCGAAGACGGAACCGTAGGGAAGCTGGTCAACAGGGTCGAAGTTTGCTGTCTCTTCACCTTTGTATGTACCGATTTCGCCACCGAACAGGTTCACCGTGGCTACGCCGCTGTTCAGGAAGTGCCAGGCCATTGTCGAGTCACGCTCGACCGTCCAGAGGTTAGCCGTCGCGTCCTCAGGCAGTTCACCGTAGCCGCCGGTGGCATAGTCGTCGGCACCGCCGGCATAGTTACCCTTACCCACGGAGCCGAGGTTGCCGCCGCCGTAGACGAACCAGCCCACATGTCCGCCGAGGATGGTGACAGTGGTGTTGCCGTAAACCTTGCCGGCTACCATGCTGTGGATAGATTCCGGGCTTGACTTCGGTTGGTGCTGGCTGATGTCGTTTTCGGCTCCATCCTTCGGCTCCCAGAGTGTTGCCATGTATGTGCCTTCGCCCTTACCGCCGCCGTAGACGCTGTGAGCAACCGTTCCGTTGTGGATGTAAACCACAGCATTGTCGTAGACGTGACCGTCCTCACCGCCGCCAAAGACGTCTTCCTTGATTACGGGGGTACCTTTTTCACCGATGTTGACCTCTGTCTGGCGGACATTGGCGAACTTGGCCTCGACGTAGCGATGCCGGGTGATGTCGTTCTCTTCGATGTCGACCTTGCCTCTGGCGGCACCGTATACAGAACCCTCGACAATAGCTGAATCGGCAACATTGACGCGGGCTAAACCGGTCATGTCGACATATTCTATCTCTATGGGCCAGCTGAGGCCGAAGCCGTAGTATGTTTCTTTGTCGTCATCAGTTGCTGTCTTGTGCCATTTGGCCTCAGAGTCGATGTCGCTGATAATCGTTCCCACCGAGCCCATGGAGCCGGCACCGTAGACATTCCGCGCCACGTGGCCGCCACGGACGTTGACCTCGGTGTTGACCGACACGATGCCCGCCCACAGGTTATGATGCTTCTTACCCTGGCTGTCCGTGTAGGTGTCGGTACCGCAACCGGCACCGTAGACGTTGCCACGGGTGACTTTTGCCTCTGCCGCAGCTGTAGCGTTAGTCAGCGTGTACCAGGACTCGCCGTCAAAGATACCGATGTTGCCACTGTAGACGTTGACCAGGGCATTGTGGGCATTGTGGCCGTTCTCGCCGCCGCCATAGACGGAACCCTTGATGTTGGGACCAGCGGAGCCGCTCTTGCCGATGGTGACTTCTGTGTCGTAGACCCACGCCACCTTGTCGTAGGGGTCTTTGTCTACAGAAGTAGAACCTAACGTCGTGGGAACAGGTTGTGCAATGCCGCCTCGCGACGAGCCGAAGACCATACCGTTGTCGCGGCCGCTGATGCCGATGGTGCCGCCGGTGATGGTGATGCGGGCTGTACCGCCGCTTTTCCACGGGGCTAAGGGCAAACCGTTGGGAATGTAGGGATGGCCTTTAGCGACGTCAAAGGTGCCCACAGAGCCGATGGCGCCGCCGCCATAGACGTTGTGGTAGATGCTGCCGCCGCTGATGCTGATATTGGTATTACCCTTGACGAGCCCGGCAAACGTGTGGTCGACGTGGCCTTTACCGCCGCCGAAGACGTTGCCCATCGTGGCACCGCCGAACTTGACGTAGCCTTGGTTAGCGTCATCTGTAGTATATACCTCGTTGCGGCCAATCTTGCCGTCGCTGATGTCGACGTAGGTATCGCCGCCGACGGTGGCCATCTCGCCGCCGCCGAAGACACTGGCACGCACCTTGGTGTCGTCGCCGCTGATGCTCACATGGGTGTTGCTGGCCACGTCGCCGCCGTGGTTGTCGCGCTTGTCGTGCATAACCATACCCATGCCGCCGCCGTAGATGCTGCCGAAGGTGTACGCCACCTCAGTGCCGGCAGCATGAGTAGTTGAGTCGGGAGCAGCTGCCGTTATCTCAGTACCGATGACGCCGCCCGTGACCTTGATCACGGTGCTGTCGGTCACCGCACCGAGCTCGCCGCCACCGTAGACATTACCCATAATCCAAGTGCTGTCACTGATGCTCAGCTTGGTGCTCTTCACGTTGCCTAACTTCGTCCAGTCAATACCGTCGTTGGCCAGCGAGATGGAGTCGCCGTTCAGCTTCGTGAACCGGCCCATGCCGCCCGCATAGACGTTGCCGCCCTTGGTGTGGGTCAGGCGGTTTAAGGAGTCAAGCTCTGTGGAGGGAATATGGTTAGTCTTGCGGTAAGCTTCGTCGATTTTTATATTGTTTGCAATAGACTTGAACTCGTACTTGTTACCAATCTTACCGCCGCTGATGTTCATGACGACGTGGCCGCGGTTCAAGTTGTCCGACATCTCGCCGTAGCGACCGTTGCCTGCATCGACCATGTCGTAGCCCACCGAACCCAGTCGGCCGCCGCCGTAGATGGAGCCGAGCATCGTGCCGCCGGTGATGTTGACGACGACGCTGTCGGCCACGTTGCCCGCCGTGTAGGCATCGCCGGCAAAGCCGCGGCCGCCGCCGAAGACGTTACCGTCGACGTAGCTCGTGCCCCAGGTGCCAATCCAGGCGCCCGGCTTGATGTTCACCTTCGCATTGCGAATGACGTGGCCATCCTCGCCGCCGCCGAAGACGGAGCCGTAGATGATGCCGCCCGAGACGTCGACGATGACATCCTTCACGTTGGTCTGCTTGTTGAAGAATACGCGCTGGTCGCCCTTGCCTGCACCGAAGAGGTAGCAGGTGAGGGGGTGGACGGCTATCGAGTCGAGCGTGCGCGGCACGCCGATGGTGCCGCCAGTCATCGTCACGCGGCACGTGTCCTCAACGTTGGTCAGCTCGTTGCCGCCGTAGACGTTGGTCAGGATGTGGCCGCCCGAAATCTCCACCGTGGCGTTGCCGCCGACGGAGCCGGCCTCCCAGTGCCACTTGCCCGGTGCATACGGTTCCCTACCCGAGCCGCCGCCGAAGACGTTGCCGTAGTAGGTGTGACCGTCGTCGCCGGTAGTGCTGGCGTATGAGGTGTAGCCGGCAGTATCGGCATACTTGTCGTAGGGCACATAATTATTCTTGCCGTAAGGCCAGTGGTTGCACTCAGCCAAGAAATTTGCATCCGTTATGGCATCCGGATGGACGAAATCCGTCGCAGCATATTTCGCCTTCAACTTCTTCTGGCTATAATCATATCCGGCACCAATCTGGCAATGATCCTGAATCATCACCTTCGTGTCGTGCTGCACGTGGCCGTTCTCGCTGCCGCCGTAGACGGAACCCTTCACGAAGGCATCGCCGCCGATGGTGACTTCTGCCTTCGTGGCCAGGGCCAGCGTCTCGGCATACTTGAGGTAGCCTACAGTATCCGTACCATATACTTCATACTTGTCGGTAGGAAGCATACGCTTGGGGTCCTTTGTGTCTTTAAAAGGAATGATTCCCTTGCCGGCGCCAAACACATTTCCTTTGGACTCGGGCATCTGCATGTGGTCAGGGCCGATTTCGGCACTGTCACGGACGATGACGTAGCAGTTGCCGCTATTGGGATTTGCCAGAGAATACGGCATACCTATTCCTACATCAGGATGCGTGCTGTGGTAGGCAGAGTCGGCAACGCTGTATCGGCCTACCGAGGCCAGCTCGCCGCCGCCGTAGACACTCTCGCCAACCTTGGCCTTCTGCTGGATGGTGACGGTGCTGTTGCCGCGCACCAGGGCTGAGTAACCGTGGGTCTCGACACCCTTACCGGCACCGAAGACGTTGCCTCTGATGACGGGGGCACTCTTCTCACCTGTTTCGGGCGTGAGTCCTACCATTACCGTCGTGCTCTGCTCCACACGGCCAACCTTACCGCCGCCAAAGACGGAACCTGTCACCGTGCCGTTGCCGATGTGGACATTTGTAGAGCCGGTCACCATGGCCTTGCCACACCTGAAATCGTCGGCAACACCCTCGCCACCGCCGTAAACATCACCGCCAATCTCAACGAGCTTGCCTTCGCCGCTGAAATTGCGGCTTGTATAGGATAGCTCTCCGGTAGCCTGGTTGGCATCATCGCGTATTGAATCACCGACAGCACAGATGTTCACGTTCGTATGTCCTACGACAAGAATGTTATCTGTCTTTTGACCATTATTTGTAACCACTTCATAGTCACCTACGTCGGCCAGTTTACCGCCGCCAAAGACGTTGCCAGTGATACGCGCACCATCAACTGTTTTCTTTACGTAGTAATGCCCATCCTCAACCGCCGTAGAATCTTTATCTATGAGGGTATATGTTCCATAGGCGTATTTGCCTCTTACATTAGTACCCGCCACAACACTGGTATCCACGACAAAGACTTCGGTCTCCGTACCAATATTGACGTTGGTGTTACCAATAATCTTACCGTTATCACCACCGCCATATACATTGCCGATGGTTCCAATGGCATTTTCGATAGTGTTGTTTTTAATATTAGGAATATCATGCGTACCCTTATATTGTGAGGGAAGGATAAAGTCCTTTCCCGCCCATGCTCCTTTCGTCAAGTTGATGTTCAAGTTAGTATTACCTTTCACATTCGCATTGAGGGCACCTCCATAAACGTTGTCAATTCTGGTACACGACTTGATGTTCACAGTAATTGTTCCTGATTCTTGACTGGCACCGGCACCGGGATAGTTAGCCTCGTTACCGCCACCATACAGATTGCTGATGATCAGCGGTTTACAATTGTCGGCCTCCTCCAGATTAACAGTAATACGCCCATTGATGTGTCCTCCCTGGTCATTACCTCCAAAGACTTTATAGAACACGCCGCCGGTGACGGTGAGCGTGACGTTGCCGTTGATTTTCGCACTGTAAGAACCGCCATAGATGTTTTCAACACTCTCCTTGGTGTTACAGCCGGTAATAAAGAGGTTGACATCTCCCTCCATATCAGCGCTTCGGCCACCGCCATAGACGTTTAGAATCCTCAGGTCGCATTCACCTAATTGGGTCCCGCCATTTTGTTCAGTCATATCCGTAACGGTGGCTGTTCCGCCGATGTTTCCCGTGGTGTTGCTGCCGCCGAACACACTGCGGATATTACCGCCATAAAGAATCACATTGGCATCACCTTTGATATTCGCTGCTTTGGGGGCTGCCCAGGTACCATCAGCTTGCTTGGTCTTTTCACTACCATTACCGCCGCCAAATACTGACTCAATTTCTCGTGCGCCAAAGATGGATACCATACTGGCAGGAACGTCGGCAGCATTGCCGCCGCCATAGACGCTTTCAATCATAGTGTCTGGACAACCATGAATTTTCACCTGTGTCTTCTTTCCATCAGATGGCTCATATTCTGCCCTGTTGCCACCGCTATAGACAGCCTGAATCTCATAATTCTCTTCTTTGTGATCACCATTGTCTAACCGTCGGGTTTTCCAAACTTCTACCGTGACATTACCCTGTGGCGTACCGTTCAGGTTGTTACAGCCGAAGATACGGCCCGTCATCGGTATGGGCAGGTCGGTATCCGACCCCGTTGTTTCATAGCTGGTATAGTAAGCAACATCATACTGGGTCACTTCCACATCGCCGCCTACGTAAGCGCGAGTGGCGTCATTACCCAGACCGCCGCCATATACATTGCCGTAGATGTCACCCTTGTTCAGACTGATGATAGTCTTCTTGGCAGCGTTGTATTTCAGTCCTAAGCTGTCATAAGCATTTACATGGCCTAAGGCACCACCGCCATAAACGTCGCCATAGATGACGGCCGTACCTGAGCATTCGGCTGTAGAATCTCTTCCTGTCCTTGCTCCGATGTTCACGGTTACGTTACCTTTCACGTAGGTTTTCTCACCGTAGCCACCGCCATGAACCTCAGCCTTCGATGTGTACGTTAAGGTCGGAATGCTTTTGTTACCATTTATCGTGCTATCAGCAGCGATTCCTGCACCGATGGTGCCGCCGGTGATGTCGATGGCCACATCTTCGACAATGGTACCGCTGGCGTTACATCCGCCAAACATGGAACCAAGCACGTTACCGGATGTCATCTTAATGGAAGTGCTGCCTTTCACTTTACCTGCTTCGGCAAATGTGGTAAGACCTTTACCGCCGCCATAGACGTTTCCAACTGTGCCACCCTTTATTCTTACATCAGTATTCTGCTGTACGAAGCCATATCCGCTGCCACCGTAGACGGAACCCTTAACCTTGGCGGTATCATTGATTTCCACGTATGTATCAGTGGCCAAGGCCAACGTTTCAAGGAATAATAGATATGCGTCTCGATTATTAAAATACACATATCGGTGCTGGTCATTCATCCGGCTGGAGCGATTGGGGTCGTTCTCTGTATTATTATAATTATCTATAACACCCTTACCTGCGCCAAACACGTGTCCGGCATCCTCTGTAGCACCATCGCCTGGGCCGATTTGGGCTCCGCCCTTGACGATGACAATACATTTTCCACCCTCACGCGCTGCATACGGCATACCTGTATGAGCTTCATCGCTTAGCTCAACTGGTATTTCGGGATGAGGTAAATCTCCATAGTTAACCCCAGTAACCCAATATTTACCTACCGATGCAATCTCACCGCCGCCATAGACATTGCCTCTGACCTTGGCTTTGCCCTGTACGAGGACATTTGCATTACCACGCACCAGGGCTGAATAGCCGTGTGTACCCACACCGGCACCGGCACCGAATACGTCGCCAGAGATTTCGGGGGCATCGTTTCCAGAAGCGGAGCCTATTGTCACGCCCGTATTATGTTCCACTCGGCCTAACTGGCCGCCGCCATAGACGTTGCGTTTCACAGTACCGTCGCCGCTGATGCTGACTCTCGTACTGTCTACCATGGCTTTCTCGCATTCGAATGAAGATATAGAACCCTTACCGGCTCCGAACACGTTGCCGTGGTCTACATCCCCATTTCCACTGTCAGGACCTACCTGGCCGCCAGTGATTATAACAGCGCAAATACCGGTACTGTCTGTCCATACGTAGTTGTTGATATTGGCCTTGTTGATAGTGCCGACATCGCCAAGCTCACCGCCGCCGTAGACGTTACCGCGCATGGTACCGTCACTGATGGTGACCTTGGTGTTTCCTTTCACTTTACCGGATTCGGCAAATTCTGCAAAACCTTTACCGCCGCCGAAGACGTTACCCAACGTGTCAGTGCCAATCGTGCCGCCCAGAATATTCACGTCAGTACTATCCTGCACGAAACCGCTTTCACTACCGCCATACACGGAACCCTTGACAATGGCGCTTTCTTCAATATTCACATTGGTATATGAGGCTAAGGCCAGGGTTTGCAGGAATTCATAATACTCCTCCTCAGCTGTTTTGTTGGGATCATCATCAAAACCTACCAATCCCCTGTCTGCAGTCATCTTTTTGGACGTATCCGCATCATATAATTCACTAACGCCCTTACCAGCACCGAAGACGTGTCCTGCGGTTGCTGTTGCATTACCATTAGCAGGTCCGATTTGTGCATTGCCCTGGACGGTTACACGGCATATACCGCCGCTCTGTTGTTTATAGGGCATTCCTGAAGGCAAATCAACAGGAACAGGGTTTGCTGCAGGAATAATGTTTCCGTTACTATCTTTATTATTAATGTTTTTTACCCAATATCTGCCTACTGTTGCTATCTCACCGCCGCCATAGACATTCTTTCTAATCTCGGCAGAGCCATCAATGGTGACAGTACTGTTTCCGCGTACCAGAGCAGAGTAGCCGTGGGTCTTCAAACCAGCACCGGCACCGAACACGTCGCCATAAATAGTGGGTGTTCCATCATCGACACCAATTTCCACCTGCGTATTCCATTCCACGCGGCCAACCTCACCGCCACCATAGACGTTACCGGTGCCCACGACGAGAGTGTCATGGTCAAGGGTTCCTATCGTTCCATTGCTGATGGTGACATGCGTTCCTTTGTCTTTGTATTCATCATCGCCAGGATCCTCGACATTTTTACCCTCATCATTGATACCTACCATGGCTTTGTCACAGGTGAAATTATCTCCCTTACCCTTACCGCCGCCATAGACGTTCTTGGCAATGGTGCCACCGCTGATGATCACCTCGGTTTTCTCTGACACATCGCCCAACTCGCCGCCGCCGTAGACATTACCATTGACTGAAGTGGTGGTGCTGCCGCCGATGGTGACCTTGGTGTTTCCCTTCACTATACCGGCTTCAGCAAAATCATCAAGACCTTTACCGCCGCCGAAGACGTTACCTAACGTGTCTGTGCCAATCGTGCCGCCCAGAATATTCACGTTAGTACTGTCCTGCACAAAACCGCTCTCACTGCCGCCATAGACATTACCCTTGACGGTGACATCATCGCCAATATTCACATGGGTATTGATGACCAAAGCCAGAGTTTGCAGGTACTCCAAATATTTGGATTCTATATTGAATGTTTCAGGATTGCCAGTATTGTCTATACGGTACGAAATGCCTGCTATAAAATGAGGCTCAACGCCCTTGCCGGCACCAAACACGTGTCCTGCGGTCGCTGTTGCTTTCGCATCAGGCCCGATGACGGCATAGCCTAAGATGTTGACGGTACATGAGCCACCGCTTTTCGATTTGTACGGCATTCCATCAGGTATGTCATCATAATTGGCAGGACGTGACTCTTCTGGATTATCACCAAATCCTTTTACATAATACCTGCCCCCGGAAGCCTTCTCGCCACCGCCATAGACGTTGCCCTTTACTCGGGCATTACCCTGGACATCGACAGTACTGTTACCACGTACCAGAGCGGAGTAGCCGTGAGTCTCTACGCCTGCTCCGGCGCCGAACACGCTACCCTCAATAACGGGTTCCGACGTTCCGTTTTCGACACCTATCGTCACATGCGTATTCCATTCCACACGGCCAACCTCACCGCCACCATATACGCTACCATTCACCGTACCATTGCTGATGGTGACGTGCGTTCCCTTGTTTTTATTATCGTCTGAATCAGGATTTTGGCCTTCACCGGAGTCGTTTACTCCCACCATGGCTTTGTCGCAGGTGAAATTATCAGCCACACCTTTACCGCCGCCAAAGACGTTCTTGGCAATGGTGCCACCGTTGATGGTCACGTATGTACTATCTGTCACATCGGCCAGGTTACCGCCGCCGTAGACGTTGCCGCGGATGTCGGCACCCGCCACTTCATGGATATCGCCTGTTGACTCAAATCTGACTTTCAACTGGCTTCCATCGTTATAACGAGAATCGCCTGTAGAAACATTCACATGGGTAGCACCAATGACTTTCGCAGCATTACCACCGCCGAAGACATTGCCGATAACACCTATCGTGCCGGCCGTATGGGGATAGAGTGTTACGTTTACACTGTCAATAAAGGATGGCTTGTTTCTATCATCGGCTGGGTTATATGCCTTGACAGTATCGGCAACCAGCACCTCATTGATGTTCACCGTTGGTTCACCCACTACCGTCGCAGTTTCACCATAGCCACCGCCATAGATGTTACCGATACTGGTAAACGAACGGACATTGACGATGGGGCCTGGATATGGAGTTGGCAAGGCACCCACGGAATCTTTCCCTAACAGTTGCCCGTTTTCGCCATATCCGTAGACAGAATAGGGAGCCTCAAATCCGCCTCCGTATAATTCGCCAATGACGATAGGTGTTTCACACTCGGGATTTTCCTCAATGTTCACTATTATGCTACCATCAATTTTACCACTCGACATGTTTCCGCCGAACACTCGGCCGAACTTTCCGCTGGTGATGGTCAAACTGACGTCATTACCCACGTCGGCACTCTTTGCTCCAGCATATATTTCCCCAATCCAGTCGTCAGGCATACAACTCAGTACAATCTCAGTACCACCGGCCATATCGGCCTGACTGCCACCGCCATAAACCTTGCCAACATTCAAACGACAATTGCTTCCGAGACTGGAATCCTCGTTTATGGTATAGACCTTAGCACCTCCGTGTATATTACCTTTAGTGTTGCTACCGCCAAAGACAGAGTTAATGTTGCCGCCAAGAAGTCTGGTCACGGCTCTTCCCGTGCCATACGGTATCGAATCCGTTCCGCTGATGTAAGAACCAACGTTGGCACCAGGATTCGGTATTGAATTGGTCGGAGGATCCATGTAACCGGCACCGTTACCGCCGCCGAACACATTATTAATAATATATGCGCCCATGATGATGACTTCCGTGGCTGACACTGCGGCTGCATTGCCACCGCCATATACGTTCTCAATACTGGTCGAATTACAACCATCGATAATCACACGGGTGCTGTCGTTGAGGCCACGTGGCACATAGTCGGCCATGTTACCACCACCATAGACGGCTGCGATGTCGTAGACGTTGCGGTTTTCAACAGGCGTTCCTTCGTCCTTCGCGCTACCAACTGTCCGCATCACGTGTACCGTAACAGGTCCCTGCGGCGTACCGCTCTTGTTGTTACAGCCGAAGATTTGGGCCATAAAGGCATTGCTGCGGTCGAGCAGCGTGCCGTCGAGTACCACGCTCACCGTATCGGCTGCATGTGCATGCCTAGCGAGCGTATCTCCATGAGCAAGGCTGGCGTCCGTATCATAGCCGCCACCAAAGACGTTGCCATGAATGGTGTCGCCATAGAGGAATACATCCACGTTCGAGACTTTACCATTCTCTGAGCCGCCATAAACGTTACCATAGATGTGGGCTGTACCGGCATAGTCAGAACCCGTCTTTGTTCCCACGTTCAGCGTTATCTTGCCAGTGACATCCGTGTCTTTACCCTTACCGCCACCGAACAGCACCTGCCGTACATCATCCATCGAAGTGGGAGCTGAAGCATAGGCTGTGCCGATGGTACCGCCGGTCACCGTCACAGTCGGGGCACCGCCCACCGTGCCGCTGGTGTTACAGCCGCCATAGACTGCATTGGTAACAGTACCTGCCGTCATAGTGACCCAGGTGCTGTCGCTCACGCCAGCTGCTTTACCGCCGCCGAACAGGTTGCTCACGCTACAGCAGCTGTCCTGTAATATGACCGTGGCCTTGCCCGTCACGGCAGCAGCCGAACCGCCGCCATAGACATCGCCTCTCACCACGACGGTATCGTTGAAAGACGCCCCTGCCAGAGCCACCAGAGAGTCCACCATCGCCGATGTCCGAGCAACATAGCCCACAGTGACCTTGGGGTTGGAAGTAACGATAGCACTTGAACCCAAGCCGCCGCCAAAGACGTTACCGGAGATTTTACCGTGAATGAGGTTCACCTCTGGATAGGCTCCCGGCGTGGTAGGCGTATAGGCAGCATCACGGCCACCGCCGTAGATGCTGTCCACCTGCAGGCCGCAGTCGCCGCCCTTGTCCAGCACGTTCACGGTAATCTTACCCGTGATGTTACCGTTGACATCGCTGCCGCCGAAGGCGTTAGTCATGGTGCCGCCGTAGAGGTTAAGGGTGACGTCGCCGCTAATGTCGGCAGCGGTGCTTTTTGTACCCTTCGAACCGCCGAACACATTGAGATATGTGCCGCCCTCAACGTTCAGGGTGACGTTACCATTGATGTCAGCCATGTTGGAACCGCCGTAGAAGGTGCCGATTTTGTTCTGACTACAAGCGAGGGTCGTGGTCACATCGCTTCTGATTTCAGCTTCGTTGGCACCGCCGAACGACTCATGAATCAGTTCCGTACAGTGCGACTCGTTATCGATGGAGAGCGCTACCTTGGCCACGTTACCCCATTGGTTGCTGCCGCCGAAGATTTGGCGGAAGAGACCGCCGTGAATCTCAGTGGTGGCACTGCCGGAAATGTCGGCACCGGGGTTGTAGTCTTCCCCATTAGGATTATTGTGGTTGCCAGTGGCACTATAGCCGTTACCGCCGCCAAACACGCGGTCGATGAAGCCGCCGTCGATGATGACTTTGACATTGGTGGCATCAGCCGCGTTACCGCCGCCATACAGCGTATGGATAGTGTTCTCCTCGCAGGCATAGACGTGAACAGTCGTCGTGTCTGTGTCGTCTTTTGGACTATATGACGCCTGATTACCACCGCCATAAACGGCGGCAATGGCAAATGAATCACGATAATGTTCCCCGGTATTGCCAACTAACGAATCTAACTTCTCCAAAGTGGTGATACCCTGCGGATACCTGTTGGCTTTTGTGTGCGCTGTCTTATATACATTCACAAAGACTGAGTCCTTTGGCGTACCGTTGAGGTTGTTACAGCCATAGACAGAGCGGCCGATGGTGGCATTGCCTGCCGTGGACGTTGCAAACCCTGCGGCGTCTACCGTGCCTGTACCGATGTTGACGGTCACTCGGCCATAGACATTAGCAGCAATGCTGTCGTGTTCATCCTTGAAACCCAGACCGCCGCCATAAATATCACCTACGATGGTACCGCTGATTATGTTCACAACTGTCGTTGAATCACCAACGCGCGCAAGACTATCATTCTGTAATTTCTCGGCGTTGACATTACCAAGTGCTGAACCGCCATAGACATGACCCCAAATCGTGGCTGAATCTCCCACCGTTTTGCCGATGTTCACCACCACGCTACCCTCGACGAGTGTATTCTGACCCTTACCGCCGCCGAAGACGACATTCTGTATCGTGTCAGGCTTTCCGACAATACCTGCGGTGATGTTTACGACCGCCGTTCCGATGACCGATCCTTCGGAGTTACAGCCGCCGTAGACCTGCCCCCACACCGTCGCGTCGGGGTTGCTGATGTTTACCACAGCCGAATCGCCCTGGCCTGTTGTTCCCACACTGGCAGCATTGCCGCCGCCATAGACATTGCCTTTGATAACGACGCCGGCCATTGCCGAAGTGGCTACACTTCCATATATCACAAGCAGGAACAGGAGCCTGCGCAGCAGCCTCTGCCTTGTCGTCGGTTTCAGCACTATCTCGTTCTTCATATCACGTCTGTTGTATTGAGTCATATCTTGTATTTCTTTAATCTTCAATGTTCAACTTCTCACATCCGTAGTCGGCTTGCTGATTCTTACGATATGACACTGGTGCGTCTTCTGCTCCTTGTCGTAGTTGACTCCCACGAGGAGCAGCTCGCCAGTGTATTGCGCAACCTTTGCCGGGTATTGCTTTCTCAGTATCTGGTTGATGGCCGTATCGGCATCCTTGTTGTATTTCAGTTCTGTCACAATGGCCGGCAAATCGATGTGCTTGCGCGGAATCATCACCAAGTCGGCAAAACCCTTGCCCGTTGCCAGTTCGCGGTGGACGATATAGTCATTCTTGGCATAGTAATAAGCCAGACTCAGCACACAGGCCAGCGAGTTCTCATTGTTATAGCTCAGGATGCTGGTATGCTCGTCGTGTACCATGTCAATGCCACGAGCCACGGCCTCCTCGTCGCCGTTGAGCGTGGCCTCAAGCAACTCTTCCGAGGCTTGGAGCGCTTTCATCACTTCAGTCCAGTTGCAGTCCTCAATGGCATTCACCATCTCGCCGGCCACTTCCTTGTTGGGAATGTAGCACTCGCTCTTCTGCCAGCTGTAACTGAGATAGCCTAAGTGGATGAGCACCGTCAGTACGTCGTCCTTGCTGCGGATGACGGACATGTCGTTCTGGAATTTGGTGGGGTTCACCTTACAGCGCCCGCCTGCCAGCATCTTGATGATGTCGTCCTTCAGACCGTCGTAGTTCATCCCGATATAGTGGGCCACGGCATCGTAGGCACCGGTCGAGGCCCAGAAACTGCGGCAGCGACGGCTCCTCAAAGCCATCATGACACTGTTGGGGTTGAAGATGGACTCCTCGTCACCTATCTGATAACCGTCGTACCACTTCACCAGCTCATCATAATCCATGTCGTATTTTCCGGCCAGAGTGTACACCTCGGCTTTCGTGAATCCAAAGAAGTTTCCCATATCCATAGGCTCCACCATAGAGTATTCCACGAAGTTGTTCAGTGCCGACTCCGTCTTGTACTTCTTAACAGGCAGGATGCCAGTCATATAGGCACAGGCGAAGACGCGCATGGCCTGCTGGCTCTTGAACATCCGCCGCAGCCAACTGACGTAGGTATCCATGGCCTTCGTGCCGGGACTGAACTCGCGGCAGATGGCGTCCCACTCGTCGATGATGAAGACGAACTGCTCGCCCGTGGCAATGCTGACACGCAGCAGATAGTCCATCAGCCAGTCTTCCTCTTCAACAGCTACGTCGGGGTAGGCCTTGCTGACGTCTGCCAGCAGGGCGGCATCTATCTTCCTGACGATGTCATCACTCTTTTCCTTGGCGACGAAGTCGGTCATGTCAAGGTAGATGGCGGCATACTTGTTCAGATGCTTCTCAAATGAGGGGTCATGGGCTATCTGCAAGTCGGCGAACAGGCTGCGCGAGTCGCAGGAGTGGTCATAATAGGCATACAGCATCTTGGCCGCCATCGACTTGCCGAAGCGGCGGCAGCGGGTGACACAGCTGAACTGGCGCTCGGTGAACAGCGTACTGTTGACCACGGCTATCAGTCCCGACTTATCCACGTACTCACTATTTCGGGCGCGCTGGAATCCTGCATTTCCTATATTTATATATGTCCCCATACCTCATTCATTTATTTACTCTTACAATATGACACTGGTGCGTCTTCTGCTCCTTGTCGTAGTTGACTCCCACGAGGAGCAGCTCGCCAGTGTATTGCGCAACCTTTGCCGGGTATTGCTTTCTCAGTATCTGGTTGATGGCCGTATCGGCATCCTTGTTGTATTTCAGTTCTGTCACAATGGCCGGCAAATCGATGTGCTTGCGCGGAATCATCACCAAGTCGGCAAAACCCTTGCCCGTTGCCAGTTCGCGGTGGACGATATAGTCATTCTTGGCATAGTAATAAGCCAGACTCAGCACACAGGCCAGCGAGTTCTCATTGTTATAGCTCAGGATGCTGGTATGCTCGTCGTGTACCATGTCAATGCCACGAGCCACGGCCTCCTCGTCGCCGTTGAGCGTGGCCTCAAGCAACTCTTCCGAGGCTTGGAGCGCTTTCATCACTTCAGTCCAGTTGCAGTCCTCAATGGCATTCACCATCTCGCCGGCCACTTCCTTGTTGGGAATGTAGCACTCGCTCTTCTGCCAGCTGTAACTGAGATAGCCTAAGTGGATGAGCACCGTCAGTACGTCGTCCTTGCTGCGGATGACGGACATGTCGTTCTGGAATTTGGTGGGGTTCACCTTACAGCGCCCGCCTGCCAGCATCTTGATGATGTCGTCCTTCAGACCGTCGTAGTTCATCCCGATATAGTGGGCAACGGCATCGTAGGCACCGGTCGAGGCCCAGAAACTGGTACAATAACCATTGTCTATTGCTTGCATGACAGAATTGGGATTGAACATCGATGGCTCGTTGCCAATCTGGTATCCGTCATACCATTTCACGAGGCCGTCGAAGTCAATGTTATTCTTTTCTGCCAGGGTTCGCACCTCATCCTTTGTGAAACCGAAGTAGCGGGCCATACTGCGAGGAATTACCATAGAGTATTCGATGAAGTTGTTCAGTGCCGACTCCGTCTTGTACTTCTTAACAGGCAGGATGCCAGTCATATAGGCACAGGCGAAGACGCGCATGGCCTGCTGGCTCTTGAACATCCGCCGCAGCCAACTGACGTAGGTATCCATGGCCTTCGTGCCGGGACTGAACTCGCGGCAGATGGCGTCCCACTCGTCGATGATGAAGACGAACTGCTCGCCCGTGGCAATGCTGACACGCAGCAGATAGTCCATCAGCCAGTCTTCCTCTTCAACAGCTACGTCGGGGTAGGCCTTGCTGACGTCTGCCAGCAGGGCGGCATCTATCTTCCTGACGATGTCATCACTCTTTTCCTTGGCGACGAAGTCGGTCATGTCAAGGTAGATGGCGGCATACTTGTTCAGATGCTTCTCAAATGAGGGGTCATGGGCTATCTGCAAGTCGGCGAACAGGCTGCGCGAGTCGCAGGAGTGGTCATAATAGGCATACAGCATCTTGGCCGCCATCGACTTGCCGAAGCGGCGGCAGCGGGTGACACAGCTGAACTGGCGCTCGGTGAACAGCGTACTGTTGACCACGGCTATCAGTCCCGACTTATCCACGTACTCACTATTCCGGGCGCGCTGGAATCCTGCATTTCCTATATTTATATATGTTCCCATACCTCTTACTTTTCACTTTTCACTCCTCTATGTTCACCGTCGCGCTGCCAGAGACTTCACCCCTGTTGCCGCCGCCGAAGACGTTGCCGAGCACCTCGGTATTACCTTTGATATTGACAATGGTTTTTGCTTTTTTCTTGTCGTCCTCGTTGAAGACATAACTCTCATCACCTCCGCCATAGACATCGCCGGTTTTCTCTTTCAATGTATTATCAGCATTAAGTGTACCCACTTTTGTGTTGCCTTGAAGAGTAAGGGTGACTTGGCCACTCACCGAGCCGAGGTTGGACTTACTCAAATCTATAGTGGTGAATAGTACCTTGGCGTTTGTGTCAATACCTAATGTGCTGCGATAAACCCAGGTATATCGGGTGGTGTCTGGGAGTTCCGCCTCCAAATAGGCACCGAGGTTCTCGTCATAATGCGGCTGAGTTCGGAACTTGTTGTCCATTACCTGAACTGGGGGGAGTGATGCTGAATAGCCAGCGCCGAACACATTGCCTTCCACGGTGCAGTTGGTGAGCGTAGACTTTACGTCACCAACAACCTTGCCAAGGCTGCCGCCACCATAGAAGTTACCAAGACACTCATCGAAAAGATCGAGACGCCCAAGAGGACTGGTAGTAACGGTACAATCCGTAAGTTTTGATGTAACATCATACGTGGTGGCCAGTGAGAATGTAACGTAGTCAACAAACAGACGGCATACGTTGTCAATGTTACTAGACATAGGGATGAACTGATAGTCTATTCGCGTTTCTACACCAACATATGTTTTATTATCAATTGTTGGACTAACCCGATATTTTAATCCATCATTTCCTTGAATCCACGTATCCCAGTTAATATTTATTTTATTATTCTGGTTATAAGGATAACGACGGTCATAGGAATTTCCACCATAACCAGCTCCGAAGAAGGCGCGGAATGTGCAGTTGGAGGCATTGGTTACCACTTTTTTATCGCTGTTCATGTCGCCGAACTTGGGACCGCCGCAGAACTGGTCGACACGACTGTTTGAGATGACGGTTATGATGTCGCCCTCCGAGATGTGGGCGGCGTTGATGCCACCACCGTAGAACTCATCGATATCAGCATTGTCAATCTGCCAGATGATATTTCCAGTAGTCTCTTCACTACCCTCATTAGGGATGCCACCGGTATTGCCAATGCCCTGCATGCCTGTACCAGCGACCTTGCCGAAACGACCGCCATTGATATAACACTCAGCATTATCTGGATAATTGACGTTGGGGCTATTATATAAACCTGTCAGATATAATTCTTTAAAATCGCCACCAGTAACTGACACAGGGGGATGTGGAGTCACTTTGTCATCGGTTCTATCCTGGTGTACACCCATGTGGAACTCCTTGAACCACACGTTGCCACCCACATGAAAGTATTCAACAGCATCGGCTGCAGTTGAATTTCCATTTTGGTAGGTCACCCACTGTTCCATAACTCCACCTTGTAGGATGATGGGACTTAGGGTTCGTGGGGAGAGATCATATTCGAACTGTGTCACTCGGAACAAACCTGTATTTGTACATTCAAACCAACCATTTGGTTGCATAATACCAAAATTATAAGTACCGGTACCACCTGTTGATTTCTGTGCCATACCAAGACCTATGACATTCAAAAAATCAATCCTTACAGGATGAACTCTTAAACGACTATCGAAACGAAGGATATAGGAGTAGTCGGGTTCATTGTCGCCATCAAGGTCAATAGAGGTAACCGTATAGGGCTTGTTGTTATCTGCATTCAAATCGCCATAATGGTGATAGTTGCCAACAAGCACCACGGCATAATCATAAACGGAGTGAGTACTCGCATCAACACCCGAAAATAGTGCCGAACCCGAACTTGCGATAGCACCGCTTTTACCGTATATGGAGGTGTAAACAATCTGACCATTTGTTTCATCAAGACTATGGGTAGTAAGATCATATTTCTTGCCGTTTTCATAGTGTTGTCCACCCCCGACGGTTGTGACACTGGCGGGAGTCTTCATGGCATCAGTACCGTTAGTACCGCCATTCTTATATGTCACATCCCAATATTCATCGGACAGATAAACCGCCTTGGCCCAATAAGGCTCGATGGTGATGGCGGTAACGCTGTCAGGTACATCCCAGTATGCACCTTGGTTGAAAATACGGTTACTGCCACCAGAGCCGTAAAGGTCCTTTTGGGTACATTTACGGTCCGCAAAGTTATAAGGAGTGGTAAGTGAGATTTCTCCTGTTGCGTTGTTGACAGTGGCTGTTGCATCTGCAGGATGAGAACCTGTAGTGAAAGAGTGCGTGCCGCTGCCTTCACCAGTTATCGAGACAATCTTCCAGCCTGTAACTACACGGTTGCCTGTATAGTTTTTCGTTCCTACATCATTGTAATAAGGTAATTGAACCTTTCCATAATTAAAGTTGAAGTGGTCAGGGTCCTTGTCGGTGATGACAAGGGTCGTGTCGCTTTTGGTGATACTGGCATTGGCAGGTGGCCCGTATGGAGCAGTAGTGGAGGAAGAACTAACGGTGCTGTTCTGAATGTGTACGGCAAGGGTTCCGAACTTGCGCCCCTGGTTATGCTGCGACTTCCTTTCATCGGCATCGGCGGAAAATTCTTCCGCATTGTCAGCATCGATGTTCACCACCGACGGATAATATTTGTTAGGAGCCTTTAAAATAGGATATGGGGTGGCTGTGCCTATCTGGCTTGGTTCCAACACCCACTTCATTATCTCGCTCTTGGTGACGGTGGTGGTGGGTGTACTTGCCCACCATGCAGCCAGCTCGCGGTTACTATTGAGCAGGGGACGGAAGAATTCGAAACGCTGCAAGAAACGAGTCTCAGCAGCAAGGGCACAGTTATATACATCAATATTCTGACCCTGGACGTATGAGGCTCCGGCCCAGAAATAATTGAAATTGTTGACACCGTCAGCATCACCGTCGTTGGTTATTTCTACACCGTTATAAATGGGCGCAATACTTGTACACCAATCATCGTCGATGTCACCATAGAACATACAGTTCATCACCATCGTCTGGAGATTGGTAGATGTCGTGGCGACGTTGTTATGTCCTACAATACCGCCTACCTCATTTCCTTTTGTGATGTTGGCATAACTGAAGCAATTGATAACGCGCGAGCTGCCATCCAGCAGACCAACAATACCGCCGACATAGCCCCCGTTGCTACTGATGGTACTGCTGCATGTAGTGATGTGTGTATAACCATCGGCATCTGTTTCCACTTCACTGTCCGTTGCCAGTACACCGCAATTATAGATGCGTGAGGTTCCCGTTGCCTCGTTGGCAATAGCCCCCTTGTTACCATTGCCACTAATTGTGATATTGTCGAGGATGACATTCTTCACCGTTCCGCCATTGATAGTGTTAAATATTGCGTGTTTCAGCCCGCTAATGACTGGGATTGTGCCATCGGCTTTGACCACACCCATCAGTTCTCCAGTGAAAGGTTCGCTGATAACATCGATGTCAGATAAGGTGATATTAGCAGTAATCTTGTATTTCTTGTCCGCATCGCCGCTGGTCACCATTTGGATAAACTTGCTGAAGTCATCAGCAGAAGCAATCTCATAGTAGCCGTCGACATCTTCGTTTAGACTCTCGGTCAATTGCTTTGTAACTACTTCCGAACTGGTGTAACCGTCGGCTACGGCAATGGCCTTGATGGTAAAGGGCAGTTCGCTCTCGCTGAAGGTCACAGGCTCGCTATATACGGTGCCAGTCGATGCTGTGGGGTCGGCCTGAGTGCCATCACCCTTGGTATAGCGGATTGTGACACCGCTGGTAGGGAAGACACATTGGATGGTGAAGGTTGTTGCAGAAGTTTTCTTGATAACAGGTGTGGCGCAAGTAAATACGATAGTTTCACTCGTTGTCACAACAGAATTAATCCATTCGTCTTTTACAGCTATGGCCTTGATGACTTTGCCAGTAGGGCCTTCGATGGGGCCTGTATATGATGTGCTGGATGACGTGGGGTTGCTCGGACTAGTAGTGTCCATCTCGTAGAAGATGCTTGCCCCGGGAGTAGCACATGTTATTTCAACCTTTCCATCCTCTGTCAGTGATATTTCGGGCGTTGCCACTCTGCTGACGGACACACTCACTTCTGTAGATGCATCACTGCCATCACTGTTTCTTGCGGCGATAACTCTGATGGTTGCCGATTCTACTCCTAACTCCGCAACAGAAATAGCCCCTGTATAGAGTGTACCTGTAGTAGGAGTTAATACGCCCTCTCCGATCTTATAGTAAATCTTTGCGTCTGATTCGGTCGGTGTGACAACATAACCGCCATCACCTGCACGCCAAGTAATTACTGGCTGTGCGCATTTGAAATCGGAATTGGGAACCTGAGAGAAAGACCACGCAGATGATCCTGTGTCTCTTACTTTCTGTACTCTCAATGTACCGCTATTCCTGTTCATAGTACTGAAATTATTCAATGTTTGGTTAAGCAGCATTTTGGGCACTATAAAATAGTAGTCCGCCGTCGTTGAGTGAGCCCATGCAAATTGGTATCGGTCTGCATCGCCGTTGGTCGTACTTGCCTTGAAAGCAGCATTATTATCGCTAGGATTGCCATTCGCATAATAAAGATAGTCTCCTGTCTTGGCATTGCGGATATAATAGTAGGTCAGCCAATCTGCGTTGGTGGCTGCAGCCGCCTCTTCAAGATACCAATAGGTATTATCGTCTGCTGACGCTGCAACAACCATCGTAGCGTTAGCGTCAGCAGAAGCAGGTGCTTTGATATAATATCCATCTCCACTGCTACGCAACTTGTAATAGGTATAATTCCCTGTTGATGGGTTAGATACAGTAAATGGAGCAGTTTTGTCAAGGCTCGTTGGCAAAACAAATTTCCAGCGGGCAGTTCCATTTTTAGCATTAGGGTCCGTGTAATCGAGAGTAGCTATGACATCACTTTTATTATTTCCATTAGCCTTGTTGATAAGCTTATTCTGTCCGTCTGAATAGATGTTGAATGTACCGGCTGTTGGAGATTCCGTAATACTAAACTTATATTTATTATCATTGGCATTGTCATAAGCAGCCATATATACCTTGTTGGTATTGGTAGCATCGTAACACAGATACTTGTTGTTCGATGCATTAACAATGTAGTTGAAGCAATTTTTATTATCAATAATATACCATTCCATCGACGGACGGAACAGACTCGTTGTGTTAACCTTGGTGATGTTGTTGTCATCATCACCTTGAGTCAAATAGAAATGGAAATCTGTTGTACTTTCATCAACCGTCCAACCATTGTTTTGGTTCTGAATCAAACGTCTCTGTAAAGTAGCAACATTTGAAGCCTCACCGGAAACAATTGCAACTGCCTTAATCGTAGTTCCAACGCTAGGATTGATAGGTACAGTATATGTTGTTCCATTCTCTGCGGTAGGTTCAGAACCATCGGTAGTATATCGTATGGTCGCACCTGACTGAGCCGCTGTTATTTCAATTAAATTACTCGAATTAATTGTAATTGTTGGACGAGTGATGACATCCTCGAAATAGCAACGAGCCTCATAGTTTTCTTCATTCCAAATACCAATAGTTCCTCCTACATCCTTATGTCCATCAGGACCATCGTTTTTACCTGATACACCTTGAAAACTATCTGAGTTTCCATTTGTAACATTTATCCAATAACCCTCTATGTTAATCGGACGAATCTTATAACCACC
The DNA here is from genome assembly GCA_946185285.1 of uncultured Prevotellaceae bacterium. Classification (GTDB taxonomy): domain Bacteria; phylum Bacteroidota; class Bacteroidia; order Bacteroidales; family Bacteroidaceae; genus Prevotella. The sequence goes on along the minus strand of CAMHIS010000004.1, from coordinate 5,405 downwards.
GTTCTTATTCGTTGTGATTTCAAATAAAGCATTGTCATCAGGAGTACCATTATATGAAACCTTTTCAATATGTACTCGGATACGATTTGCTGCTGCAGTTCTTATCTGTAAGCTATACATCAAATACCTGCTAATAGTAGAACCTCCTTCGTTATAATCAACACCATATCTGAAAGAGTAATAGTCTTTGCCGTTTTTTGTATGTTTTTCAACAATCCATTTGTATTTTTCTTCATCTCCACTTGCAATTTTATGAGTTGTTAGGAACGGCTGACCGTTGTCTGAATTAGTAAAGTTGTTGTTGGCTTCATACCAACACCAGTTCTCTGTAGGGCATAGATAGTAGTTGCTCCCCTGATTGTTTGGGGCAAAATTATTACCACTTTTACCAGCGAACGCAATATAATAAGTTCCGGAATAATCTATTTGTCCCCACGCACTATTCACTCCGCCGCCGATAGCCATCAGCAGCAGGAGGAGGGCACAGCGCAGGACATGCACTCCCTTGGCGCATGAAGTCATGAAACTGTTCCCAAATAGTTTCCCGTCATGAATCACTTCACAATTCATATCTCTGTCCATTCGTTTAATCCGTTGTTCCTTATCGTTTGTCATTATCTGCTTGTTCATATCTTGTGTCATATTTCGTTATCTTTTTAGTATTGCCTCAGTTGCCAAAATCTCACTTTTGACTTTGTCAAGATTTTCTTTGCTTAGCTCTATGAGAATGTTAGGATTAATCCATGACATGAAATCACAAATGACTATATACATATCATTTACATAAGTCATATCAAAAGATTTATCTTTAAAACAGAGTGGCTCGTTGTGGCTTATTCTGTTTCTCATTTTCCTTATCAATTGTATCTTTTGGTTTATCTTTTTCCGCCCGACTCCAGCAGGCAAACCATTAAAGATAGTACAAGGAACACCACTTAACAATGCGTAATGGTGCGTTTCATATAAACTGTTCCAAAAGCCAAAGTTCAACTCCGCTATAATTCTTCCAGCCGTTATGTTCCGCCCTTTATCTGTCAGTATCTTCTCAGCTCGCTCTATCTCTTTTTTCAAGAAATCATTAACTATGATTTCCCCTGTTTTCTTGTTGGTATGGGTAAGAGATGGAGCTGACATAAACCCTGTCTTCTGATTGATTAGCCATTGAACATCACCAAAATGATTGGCTAATGCGTAATGCAGGTGGTTTCTTAATATCACCTCAAAGAAACTGATAATGGGCTGAAAAGAACGGGCAAGACGTGCATTGGCGTAATACATTGCTTGCGCCTTTTTCTTATTCCCCTTAGCAGCTTTCAGATAACGTGAGATTCGGGAATATGAATATATTTTTGCAAATTTATGGTAATTCATTTGGTGGTTTCAAATAAAATATATATCTTTGCAGTCGTAATGCTTGGTAAAGCCTCTGTCTTCATGACACGTAACCAAGTTTCTGAATACCCGCCTGCTTTCAAGTCGGCGGGTTTTTCTTTGAATTGTCCCCACGCCCCATTCACTCCCAAGCAAAGCATCAGGAGGAGGAAGGAGAGGCAGAGCAACGCCCTTCCTTTCCGGAAACAAGACTTTTCCATATCTCGTCTTAATATCTGCTTGTTCATATCTTGTGTCATAATTACATTAGTCAAATATCATTCGTCTTAACTTGACGGGATTCATTCGCATATCCCAAATATAGTCAATATAGACAGTGTCACTTTCAATATCGTAATAATGTATCAGTTTAAAATTCTTCATCAGTATCGCGCCGCGATAGGCCTTGCCTCTGTGAGCGAGTGACGGCTCTGGAGTGAAAGACTCTGGATGCATCGCCAGTCTGGTCTCTATGCGGAGAATTTCCTTATACCAATTACTGACTGCCTTTCGGCCAAACTCGGCTAATGCATAGTCGAGATGGTTCTCCAACAAGAGCGAGGCTTTTTCACGCCAAATTACCTTAGCCATGCGTATTTTTTCTCTAAACGGGTGTGGAATTCTACAGGAGTAATCCATTTTGATGGATCGCTACGTTCTGCATCAGCCTCGTCAAGTGCAAACTCCAGTTCCTCCAGCGTTCTTGCATAGCCAAAGTCTTTCCCTTGAAAATTGTAATCAATCTCCATTTCCTTGTCACATGAGGGATAATGATTCAATGCATATCCTGTCATGGGTTCACTGGCTACGTCAACAGTCATCTCGTCATTTTTAATATCTTCGCTCATAATTTTTTTATTTTGTGCAAAAATACAACTATTCTCTGAATCCGCCAAATCTTCTTTGTTAAATCTGCGCTAACGCACCATTCACTCCGCTGCCGATAGTCACCAGCAGCAGGGCGTCAATTCGTTTAATCCGTTGTTCCTTATCGTTTGTCATAATCTGATTCATATTGTATGTCATATCTTGTTTCTACTTCAATAATTTTCGTCCTTCATTATCGTTCAGTACTCGCATTTGCTGAATAGCAATCTGGTTGAGTTTCACCACTCCTTGGCCAGTGTGGTGACTGTGTCTATATCCATGTTGATAGCAGAAGAGATGTCTTCCAGCGACTTTCCTGCATCCAACAGCATTTTTATGGTTGTCCGTAGCTGTGCCTTCTGTTCGGTGAGCTGTGCCTTCTGTTCGGTGAGCTGTGCCTTCTGTTCGGTGAGCTGTGCCTTCTGTTCGGTGATCTGTGCCTTCTGTTCTGCAATATGTTTGTCTCTAAGTAGAATCTCTGTGTCACGCTTTTCGATGGCGCTAAAATATTCTTCCTCTACGTTCATCTTGTGGCGTATGTCGGCATCAGCCGCAGCCATTGTCAGTCGACGAAGAATATGCTCCATATCGGCATCATTCTCGTATACTTTGTCATCAATGCGCAAGATACGGTTATCGTCCTGGTCACGGCGGGACTGATCAAAGATGCTCAGAACCATATCAAGGCGGTTGTTGATATGACCGTGCAAACGGGGAATCTGGACGATAATACTATCATGCGTCAGACTGTCGACAAAGGAGTTTGGAAGGCCTTTAGTCACGACATTGCCATCATAGTCAAGCGACTGATGGTTGACGTAAAGCACGGGTTCTTCTATGTCGCCAACCTTGTGGCCTAACAGGTATACGGCAACCATTGGCAGTGCGGAGCCGTTGGCCAGCATGTTCTTCGGATTGGAGTAATGAACACCTAAATACTGTCGGAAACGAAGTGTCTCTGTCTCAAGCCAGGTTTTCTGTAGTTCTATCAGAATTAGCTTCTCATTTCCCCCTGCACTGCGGATAGTGGCTCCGAAATCAATGCGGAACACCGACAGGTTTTCGTGAGTGTCGTCACTATATTCGTGTGGCCGCACCTCTACGGCCAGCACCTCCACCTTAAGCAGGGCCGACAGGATGGTGCGGGCGATGCGCTCATCCTCCATCATGTATTTAAACACTATGTCATAAATAGGATTGGCAACCTTCATTTTTTCTTTATTTTAATATCCTGCAAAATTACAACTTTTCTCCGATAATTCCAAATAATCAATACAAACTTTGCCCCAAGCACCATTTACTCCCCCAGCCACAACTTACGCATCACACTTAAAAAAACTTCGGGCGTAAAAACAACATGACTTTCACCCAGTCTTTCTCCATCCTTTCGGGCGAAATAGGAGAACTCACGTGAGCCAAGGCTGATGCTGGCCTTGGTATTCGGAGCAAACAAGCAAAGAGTGGCATTCACGTCTGGAGAAATCATCCATCCCTCCCAGTCCTCTTTGTCCGAAATACTCATAACCTTGCGGACGTTGCCTATTACACTTTGGGAAACGGGCAAGGCACCTCGGCCATCCCATCCTTTTTTCAGCGATGACAAATGGCTAAGTCGCTCATAGACATCTGCCAGCTGCGACTCCCGTTCCTCGGCATAGTCCTCCATTGCCCGTTTCAGCACCTCCTCTATCCAGAGCTGCATGGCATGGTCTCCTGTGAAATGAGGCTTAACCCTCGCCATCACTTTATCATCTATTCTAACGTTCAATGTACACATTCTCTTCAAACATTTATTCTGCAAATATGATACTTTTATCTGAATCGGCCAAATTTTCTTTGTTAAATCTTCTTCCACGCACGCTCCACACGCATCTGAGGCTCTCTTTTTCATAGAAAAGCCCGGTTGCTTTATCGTTGATATGTGTCGTGTTCGCGTTCATCTTTAATAATATCAAGTGCAAAATTAAGAAATTCTGCTGAAACTTGCAAATTTTTTTTATACTAAATGCAAATAACATGCGCTTTCATGATATTTTTCCGTGTGGTGATAGTTCCTGATCATTGATGGAGTGCCCCTGGTACCATCTCCAACGTACTGAAGAATGTAAAGTTTGATTACCGCCACATGTCTTTCGTTAAGCCGAAGTACGACTGCCTTTACCCGGCGTCAAAGTACACCGACTCGCCGCTGTTTAGGTTCGTCAATTGCCACAAGGATATGTTCTATACCTTCTTGAACGACGTCAGGACGTGGCGCAAGATTATGAAAATATGGAAAAGTACCACTTTTCTATATAACTTTCTGTGCTATAGATAATTATATAAGGTGGTGCTTAGCTTCAAAGTACCACCTTTTTGCAAGGCGGTAAAACCTGCTTGGAATGCCGATAAACACTGGTTGTACAGGGTGTTTGCGAATGTAAAACAACTTGTTTTACTGTTGTAAGTCGCGGGCAAACTTACGTCTACCCGCCATCTTCCTAAAGTAAAACAAGTTGTTTTACTGTTGGAATTGGCAGAGTGACGCTTTTCGAAAAAGGTGGTGCTTTTTGATTAGCCACCACCTAAGTAAATACGTTGTAGCACAGATAGCTACGCTGAAAAGTGACACTTTTGTCATTGATGCGCAGTTCATTTCCAAATGTCCACCAATGCTCTGTTGGTGACATAAAGCACGCCAAAGTGTTCTTTCTGGCTCGGAAGGAGAAATTGTCAAGCAAAATGACAATATTATCTGTCGCCATCCGCTCGACAGTTTCTTTTTACTGAAAAGTCATCTGTTTGTTACCACTCCTTCTTTGTTGCAACTTGAAAATATACCGATGTGAGATCTCATTTGAGTTGAAAATTCAAATGAGTATTGTGGATGATTAAGGTTTTTGGGTAAAACAATTCTCTTTTTCCGAACAAATCAAATCGAATTTACCAGTTTAGGTTTAAGTTTAGATGTTCTTATACATAAAATAAGGTATTGTAAACCCAAATCAGGAGTACAGAAAGAAAACAAGTCTTCGTATCCTCCCCCTTCTCATTCAACTATCTACTTTACAATCTATGACAAAAACAAGACCGCAACATGGCCGACGTGCTACGTCGCTTGCCAGGCGTGGAGGTGGCAGAGAACGGAAGCATCAAATACAACGGCGAGCCAATCAACAAGTTCTATA